>JASEHX010000043.1 GCA_030018645.1 Candidatus Margulisiibacteriota bacterium
GTTATGGCAAAAACAGCAAGTCGCGGCCAATTATTGAACTTGCAATTTCTCTGGCCACGACCCCCATCATTAAATCTTCTTCAATATCCTGTTGAATAATGCAAATACTTTGCCTAAGTTAAAAAGCTCTCCACTGCGGATAACCGGAATTAAATCGGTCTCAACCTGTGCTTTGAGCATGTCGATCGCTTTGTCATCTAAGCCAAAATTATTCCTGAAATTACCTTTGTATCCTTCGGTCTCAAGTTTCTTCATAAATAAGAAAAGAAAATGCTCCCCGTGAAAATCGAATTTGGTTTTGGCAATATGCCAGAGATCATAAAAGTCGCGGATAGCTATATCTCTGCGGGAAATGGCACATTTGAGCTTTTCTGCTACGGCTTCGTCAAAGGAAAGCGACCATATTTTATTCCTGGAGATCAAATCCTCACCGGTAAACGGATCCTGAAAAAAATGATTAATGACATTATACACGGGCTGATCCATCGGCCGCTGCCGCAGCGAAATCTCGATCTTTATATTCTCGTCTTTTCCTGTAATAAATGAAGGATAGAAGGCATTAAAAACATACTGCAAAGATTCATTAAAACCCGCGCCGCGGGGCTGGTCGCTTTCAAGATCTAAATGCGCTAAAAAGTCCGGCATTTTCTCCTTTATCGAGGCAATGGCTTTTGACCTTTTGGGGCGTGTATTTAAATCCTCACCGCCAAAATAAGAAAAATCCAGGTCTTCACTCAAGCGGTGATAGTTAAGGTGGATTTTATTGAGGAGTGTGCCTCCCTTGAAAACAAGGTTCTGGCTAAGCTTAGCAATACTATTTAATACGACCGTTAGATAATAATCTTTTTCAACAATTTCCGGCCTAAAACGCTGCTGTTCCGCTAAAACCAAAATCAGCCTTTCTAGTTTGGACTTATCCATTAATAATAATTCTCCACTTTTTATTTACTTTGCCCCTGCCGGAACACTTTCCATATAGGGGGGAATAACCTTTATCTCCAACTTTTATTTTGTTCAAGCGGGTTCCCTCGATTCCCAATTGTTCCAACAAATAGCCAATTTTTCTGCGAATGATCCTTACTGGATATTGGGCCACATATTCAATAAAAAGCGGCAAATTAAGCTGTTTTAATTGTTTATTCAATATTCCAGCGGCGCGATCGGTAGCATAAAATTCAAATACATCAATCATTGCCCGTTCCTTTTTTGGAAAAGCCACAAATTCACTTCCAATGCGCCGCTCTTCCAAACCATACAATTTATCGGACATGACTTTTACCATTTTATAAGCAGTGCCAAAAATATCTTTCTTGGCCGAATAATGGTCATTAATAACATATATAACCCGTGCAACCTGATCGGTAAAACCATAAGAGCTGAAGACTGGTGAATAACCAATATAATAATTAGCCCCTCGCGCCAAAGCTTTGGCAATGATATATTCATTGCCGGCCCATTGGCCGCCGGGAGCTTTCATGGGAACTAATAAATAAACATTCTTAACGGTTTTTCTTAACCGTTTTTTTTCCAGAAGCTTTTTTATTAAATAAACTGCTTTGAGCTTGGTTTTGCAAAAAGAAACAATTTGCTCCCGGGTATATATTTCTTTCCCTTCAAATTCAAGCCGGGTTAGTAATTCAATCTCTGCCGCCGAAAACGAACTTATTTTCATTTTATCATTTAACCTTTCATGGGGTATTATCAATATCTTAAAATAATATACTTTAACTCCGCATTCATGTCAAGTTAACAATCTTGGCAACGTCCCAATAAAATATTATTGTTTGCGAGAAAACATCAGTGAAATCTGTATGGGGGAGTGTTTCGGGAAGAAACCAGAAAGTCAGGCAATGTTAGCTTTAAGCTTATTTCAATTCCTTTCTATTTGCTTCCGCGGATAACAGAGCTGTTCTAAAATTATCACGGGCAAATATTGCCTGTAATTACAACAAAAAAACGCCATATCCCACATTTTAGCCAAAACATTTGGATCAAGATTGCACTCTTTTTCTCTTTTATGCTACAATCATCCCATGCTGCTTAAGGTAAAGCCCGTCTTCTCCGGCTTCAATAAGCCCGGTGAAAAAGTGACCGAAGTTGATGGGGTATATATTTTGGAGGGGGAAGGGGTAGATATTGGCTGCAACTTAGTGATCCAAGAAGAGATTAAGAAACCGTCACTGCTGGAATTCGAAATCCGCGGGAAGATTAATAAAAAAGTGCCTTGGGCGCGCCTCCGGATTGAAATATTTGATTTGAAAAATGTTGACGAACCAGCCGAATCTTACGAAGATAATTATTTGACGGTTGATTTGAGCCCAAAAGTCTTCAAGCACCTGTCTTTCCCCATCTTAGGGATTGTCAAAATTCCCCATCGGGTGCAGTTTATGGTGGTTGGTCCCGCCAAGTCCAAGCTCGAGATTAAAAACGTTGTCTTGCGGTAAAGTCTGATTTTATTGCTATGAAACCTTTTGTTGGATATACCCGGCGGCCGGAACCGAAATGGCCGTATATTCTCATCGCTGCAATTGTAGTCTTGATTTTGTTAGTCATGGTAGTGCTTGGCAATATAATAGTAGCACTGCGCTATTCGGCGCCCACCAAGAAGCCAATAAAAGTTTCTTCCACTATCATAGCGGCGCCTTCTTCCAGTACCGCTTCTTTGACTAGCTCAACTTTTCTAACCACTGTAACCGTAAAGAAAAATGATCTGCCGGCCAGCTCATCTACCACTATCAAGCCAGTTAAAGAAGAGAAAAAAGAAACTGTCCCTCCCGGAGAAATTAAAGTGGAGAATATCTTCTTTACCAGTAAAATTGACGGAGCAAACCAGCCGACAAATCGATTAGATAAAGTTGCCATCGGCAGTGTTTCGCGGCTTTATTGCTACACTAAAATCATCAGCCAACCGCCCCAAACCATTCATCATCTCTGGGTCCGGCCGGATGGGGAAATAATGGGTGAAGTTACATTATATATAACCAATAACCCGGCTTATACTTGGAGCTACATTGGCCTGGGCGAACCGCAAGCGGGCAAATACCGGGTTTTAGTCAAGGATAGAGCAGGGAAAACGCTGGCCGAAAAAAGCATTGAGCTCACCCGTTAATCCCGCTTACAGGACTTTTAAATATTCCCGCAACTTTTTAGCCCGTGTCGGGTGTTTTAGTTTGCGCAGGGCCTTGGCTTCAATCTGGCGGATGCGCTCGCGGGTAACGGCGAACACCCGGCCGACCTCTTCTAAGGTCCGAGGATGGCCGTCGTCCAGCCCAAAGCGCAATTTGAGCACGGTTTTTTCGCGCTCGGTCAAAGTGTCCATCACATCTTCCAGGTCGTCGCGCATCAGGCCGTGCATCACAATTTCGTCCGGCGCCTGAACTGATATGTCCTCGACAAAATCGCCCAGGCGCGAGCTTTCCTCGTCGCCCACCGGCATTTCCAGCGATAGCGGGACCTGGGAAACTTTTAAGATCTCGCGCACTTTGTCGACCGAGATGCGCGACTTTTGGGCAATTTCTTTTTCGGTCGGCTTCCTTCCCAATTTTTGCAAAAGGAGCCGCGAGGTCTTGCGCAGGCGGTTGATGGTTTCCACCATATGCACCGGGATGCGGATGGTTCGGGCCTGGTCGGCAATGGCGCGGGTAATGGCTTGCCGCACCCACCAGGTGGCGTAAGTCGAAAACTTGTAGCCCTTGCGGTAATCAAATTTTTCTACCGCGCGGATTAGTCCCAGATTGCCTTCCTGCACCAAGTCAAGGAAAAGCATCCCGCGGCCGGTGTATTTTTTGGCAATCGAGACCACCAGGCGCAGGTTGGAATTGATCAATTTGTGTTTAGCGCGGATGTCGCCGGCTTTAACCCGTTTTGCCAAGACCACTTCTTCTTCGGAAGTGAGGAGCGGGAACTTGCCGATCTCGCGCAGGTACATCCGGACCGTATCATCAACGCCAATGCCCTTGATGTTGGCTAGTTCCTTGTGCGGCGCCAATTCCGGGTCCACTTCTTCCCGGCGCTCTTTCTTTTCGGCCACTTCAATGCCCAGCCCCAGAAGCTGTTCTATTTCATCCAGCTTCTTTTCCGGCTCGGGGTAAATGGACAGGATTTCCTCCGGTGTCAAATACCCTTTGCGGGCGGCCGCCGCTTTTAAAAAATTGAAATCTTCTTGTCCTCCAAACATACGGTTCCTCCTGTTAATGATTATCGCACTGCCTCGCCGGAAATTTCACCTTTTAACTGCGCCAAAAGCTTGGCGGCCAATTCCGGCTTCCCACCGCTTTCGGCCGCTCTAATTTCCGTTTTTAGCGCGGCGATTCTTTTTCCTTTTTTTTCGCTGTGCAAAACCGATAAGCAATCTTTCAATACCGGTTCTTTTTTCCCTTCCTCGGATAGGTGTTCCCGGAGGAGGATGGCCGAAAGGTAGTTTTTAACCTTCTCGTCGCCGGTGTTTTCCAGCACAAAATGGATCAAGTTGTCGGCTTTTTCCGCCGCGGGGGAGAACAGCAGGGCAGTAATTTCGCGGGCTTCGGCCGAGGAAAAACTGTCCGGCGTCTCCGTTTCTTTTATCGCAGTAAGTATGCCCCTATCTTGCACGGCCAGGGCAATTAAATTTTTTTCCGCTTCATCAATCTTTAACGGCGGCTTGACCGCTGCCCGTAAAGCGGCCGATTTGCCGGCGGAAGTATAATGCTGCAGGCGGCAGATTTCCTGCTTTAACACGTCGGGCTCAATCTGCAGGAGACCGGCGGTTTGTTTGGCATATTCATTTTGCACAAAGGGATCCTTTTCCTGGCCCAAGACGGCGGCAATTTCGCGCAGGGCGCTGGCGCGCGCTTCAATATCTTTCAAATTGCAGCGGGCAAGAGTCCTTTTTATCTTAAATTCCAAATAGGGCAGGGCGGAAGATAAGCACTGGAGGAAAGCCGCTTCCCCTTTTTGCCGCACCATTTCATCCGGATCTTTGGCGCCGGCAAGCTGGGCAATTTTCACGCGCACCCCTTCTTTACGCAAAATATCCACCGAACGCTCGGCGGCAATTTCACCGGCGCTGTCGGCATCAAAAGCTAAAATAACCGTTTCCGCCATCCGCGCTAATATCTTCCCGTGCCAGGCGGTCATGGCGGTTCCCAGGGAAGCGACGACATTGTTAATCCCGGCCTGGAAAGGGGTGATTTGGTCAAAATAGCCTTCGACCAAGACGGCCGTTTTTTCTTTTTTAATGGCTTCTTTGGCCAGGTCCAGCCCAAAAAGATTTTCGCTCTTATGGTAGACGGGGCTTTCGGGTGAATTAAGATATTTGGGCTCTTCAGCGCCCAGCGCCCGCCCGCCAAAAGCCATTACCCGGCCGCGCGGATCGCGGATAGGGACCATCAGCCGGCGGCGGAAACGGTCGTAAAATCCGCCGGCTTGGCCTTCGCGCGGCAAAACCAGTCCGCTCTTTTCGATCAAGGTGGGAGCCGCGCCCCGTTCAATCAAATGTTTAAACAAGCTTTCCCAATCGGGCAGGGCATAACCTAGGCCGTAAAGCTGGCCGGTTTTTCCGCTGATTTTACGGCAGGCAAGATAGTCGTGCGCCTCTTTGCCGGCGGGAGAAAAAAGATTAGCCGCGAAGAACTTAGCGGCCAACTGCATAATTTGGTAAATTTTATCCTGTTCATTTTTGGAAGCCGCAGAAGCTTTCCCCGGCTTGGGGACACTGATCCCGGCTTTTTCTCCCAGTTCGGCCAAGGCCTCGGCAAAACCGATGTTTTCAATTTTCATCAGGAAGGTAAAGACATTGCCGCCTTCGTGACAGCCGAAGCAGTGGAAAATTTGCTTCTCCGGCGAGACGGTAAACGAGGCCGTCTTTTCCGAGTGGAAAGGGCAAAGCCCTAAATAATTTCTCCCGCGTTTCTTTAACTGCACATATTCCGACACCACGGCTACAATGTCGGTCTTATTTCTGATGTCTTCGATTAGGTCCAAATTGATTAACCTCGCGGGTGAGGGCTGTCGCTCCTCCATTCGTTGGGAACAAAAAGCTCCTCAAATTTATTGATGGCGTAGCGGTCGGTCATGCCGGCGATAAAGTCGATCGTGTTCTGCAGTTGTTCTTCTTCGCTTTTAAGACCTTTTTGGAAATCGCGGTTGTAATGGTAATAACGGAAGAGCTGGCGGATTAAAATGGGCACTTTGGCCTCTTCTTTTTTGGCCACCGGATTGATATAAACGTTTTTATACATGAACGCATATAAACCGTCCATGGCATTTTGTACGGCAGGGCTCATGCTGATCTTGGGTTTATTCCGAGAGTGTTTGACAATATCCAACACAATGGTGTCAAGGATATTTTTGCCCAAGACCTGCATCTGCCGGCGCGGGAGGCGGCTTTTACGCAGAACTCCAGCGGCAACCGCGTCTTCAATGTCATGCCGCAAATAGGCAATGCGGTCGGCAATCCGGACGATACAGCCTTCCAGTGTCGCCGGCCAGGGATCGTCGGGAGTGTGGTTCTTGATGCCGTCCAGCACTTCCCAGCAAAGGTTTAGCCCTTGACCGTCTTTTTCCAGCACTTCCACTACCCGCAAACTTTGTTCGTTATGGTAAAAATGGCGCCCGTAATTTTCCTGCAAAATTTTATCCAGCACAAATTCACCGGCATGTCCAAACGGAGTATGTCCCAAGTCATGCGCCAGGGCAATTGCTTCTGCCAAGTCCTCATTAAGCTTTAAGGCCCGGGCAATGGTGCGGGCAATTTGCGCCACTTCTATCGTGTGCGTCAAACGGGTGCGGTAATGGTCTTCAGCCGGGGAAATAAAAACCTGGGTCTTGTGTTTCAGGCGCCGGAAGGCCTTGCAATGGATGATCTTGTCCCGGTCACGCTGGAATGCGGTGCGGATCGGGCACTCGGCTTCCTTCCGCTTCCTTCCCCGCGTCTTCGCAGACAGCGCGGCGAAAGGCGAAAAACTTTTTTCTTCCTGTTTTTCTATTTCTTGGCGGATTAGCACTATTTTAATTTTAATACGGCCTGCGCGGCGGCCAGGCGTGCAATCGGGACGCGATAGGGCGAACAACTGACATAATTTAAGCCCACCTGATGGCAGAATTCCACTGATTTAGGGTCGCCGCCGTGCTCGCCGCAAATCCCTACTTTCAAATCCTGGCGGGTAGAGCGGCCTTTCTTGACCGCCATTTCCACCAGTTGGCCGACGCCAACGGCATCAAGCACTTGGAAGGGATCGTCCTTGTAAATTCCCATTTCGACATAGGCCGGCAAAAATTTGCCGGCGTCATCGCGCGAAAGTCCCATGGTCATCTGGGTCAGGTCGTTGGTGCCGCAGGAGAAAAACTCGGCGGCTTCGGCAATCTTGTCGGCGGTCAGTGCCGCGCGCGGGATCTCGATCATAGTACCCACCAAATATTTGACCTTTACTTTATATTTGGCAATGGTTTCCCCGGCCACCTGGCGGATAATGGTTTCTTGGTTTTTAAATTCGGCAATATCACCCACCAAGGGGACCATGATTTCGGGCTCAACGTGGATGCCCTGCTTTTTTAATTCACAGGCCGCTTCCATGATGGCCCGGGACTGCATTTCGGTAATTTCGGGATAAATAATTCCCAGGCGGCAGCCGCGATGGCCCAGCATGGGATTGAATTCATGTAAAGAATTTACTTTTTGGATTACCTTGTCAACGCTGACCCCCAGGTCCGCCGCAATTTCTTCTTGCTGTTTCCTCTCATGCGGCACAAATTCGTGCAGGGGCGGGTCGAGCAAGCGGATGGTGACCGGCAGGCCGTCCATCGCTTTAAAAATACCGATAAAATCGCCTTTTTGCATGGGCAATAATTTAGCCAAGGCCTTCTTGCGGCCGGCCAAGTCATCGGCCAAAATCATTTCGCGCACGGCTTTGATCCTATCGCCTTCAAAAAACATATGTTCGGTGCGGCACAGACCAATCCCTTCGGCGCCAAAATCGCGAGCTACCTTGGCGTCATGCGGCGTATCGGCGTTGGTGCGCACTTTTAATTTGCGGACCTTATCGGCCCAGCCCATCAGTTTGCCGAAATTGCCGGAAACCTTGGGTTTAATGGTGGGGACTTGGCCTTTCATCACTTCGCCGCTGCTGCCGTCTAGAGAAATCCAATCACCTTCTTTAATGACGGAGCCATTGACGCTAAATTGTTTGGCTTTGTAGTCAATCTCCAGCGCGCCGCAGCCGGCGACGCAGCATTTCCCCATCCCGCGGGCCACTACCGCTGCGTGGGAGGTCATTCCGCCGCGGGCGGTTAAAATACCTTGGGCGACATTCATCCCGCCGATATCTTCGGGAGAAGTTTCAATGCGGACCAAAATCACTTTCTTGCCGCCTTTGGCCCATTCTTCGGCGTCGTCGGCGTGGAAAACCACTTGGCCGGAAGCCGCGCCGGGGGAAGCGGGGAGCCCTTTAGCAATCACTTCTTTTTTGGCTTTGGGATCAAACATAGGATGCAGTAGTTGGTCAAGCTGGTCGGGGCTCATGCGCAAAAGGGCGGTATTGGTATTGATTAATTTTTCATCCACCATATCGCAGGCAATTTTGAGGGCAGCGGCGGCGGTCCTTTTACCGTTGCGGGTTTGCAGCATCCACAGTTTGCCTTTCTGGATGGTAAATTCAATATCCTGCATGTCGCGGTAATGTTTTTCCAGTTTTTTGTAAATGGCTTCCAGGGCGGCGTAGGCCTTGGGCATAACTTCTTCCAGGGTCTTTTGCTCTGCGGATGATTTGGTGGAATGATTAACTGGCTGCGGGGTGCGGATACCGGCCACTACGTCTTCCCCCTGGGCATTGATGAGATATTCCCCGTAAAACCGTTTGTCGCCGGTGGCGGGGTTGCGGGTAAAAGCAACACCAGTGCCGGAGTCATCGCCCATATTGCCAAAGACCATGGCCTGGACGTTAACGGCGGTCCCCCAATCGTGCGGGACTTTATTAATTTGCCGGTATTTGACAGCGCGGTCGCCCATCCAGGAGCCGAATACAGCTTCAATGGCTCCCCACAACTGCTTGGCCGGGTCTTCCGGAAAATCAATTCCTTTGCGTTTTTTTATAATAGCTTTGAAACGTTTGACCAGTTCTTTCAGGTCAGCCGCTTTCAGGTCAACATCCAGCTTGATCCCCTTTTCCTTTTTGACTTCTTCCATAATCTCTTCAAATGGGTCGATATCGGTTTTAGTTTGCGGTTTCAGCCCGAGGACAACGTCACCGTACATCTGCACAAAGCGGCGGTAGGCGTCCCAGGCAAACCTTTCGTTTTTCGATTGTTTTACCAGTCCAAGGACGGTCTGGTCATTTAATCCCAAGTTTAAAACCGTATCCATCATCCCGGGCATGGAAACGCGTGCCCCGGAACGGACGGAAACCAGCAGTGGATTATTTTCGTCGCCAAATTTGCCGCCCATTATTTTTTCAATGAATGCTACCCCTTGGCGGATCTGGCCTTCCAATTCCTTGGGGTAGTTCATTTTATAATAAACCGTGCACATTTCAG
>JASEHX010000044.1 GCA_030018645.1 Candidatus Margulisiibacteriota bacterium
ATCCAAAAAGAAATCGATAGTATAACAAAGCAAATTGTTGAAAAATATCATTCGCAGAAGATCATTCTTTTTGGGTCCGCGGCTTGGGGGGAATTTTCTCCCGATTCTGATTTGGACTTTTTAGTAATCAAAAAAGAAACCCCTTATTTAGGCAGAGATCGCATGCGGCAATTGTACCGCCTGGTCAATAAGAATATCGCGGCTGATTTCCTGGTTTATCGTCCGGAAGAATATGAAGAAGGAATCATAGAAGGGGATCCCTTCTTAAAGGAAATAGATAGAAAAGGGAAAGTTTTGTATGGCTAGCGATAAACAAGTGTTTAAATGGCTTGAAAAAGCAAAAGTTGATACGCGCTATCCGGTCAATTGGCCTGCAAATGTAACCAAAGAGGAAGCCGATAAAGCAAAAGAAGCTGCCCAGAATATCAAAGTGTTTGTTGAAAAACTACTTTTATCTTAATGCCCAACTTTAAACTTGTTTCCAAATTCCAGCCCACCGGCAACCAGCCTGAAGCTATTGAGCAACTGGTAAAGGGAATAAATTCAAAGTTCAAATATCAAACCCTTTTAGGTATCACGGGCAGCGGCAAGACTTTTACCATGGCCAATGTGATAGAAAAAGTTCAGCGGCCGACCCTGGTGATTTCCCCCAACAAAACGCTTGCCGCCCAACTATGCCAGGAGTTCCGGTCATTTTTTCCCGATAGCGCCGTGGAATATTTTGTCAGCTATTACGACTATTACCAACCCGAGGCCTACATTCCCCAAACCGACACTTACATTGAAAAAGATTCGGCTATCAATGAGGAAATTGACCGCTTGCGGCACGAAGCTACCATGTCGCTCTCCGAGCGGCGGGATGTGATAATTGTCGCTTCGGTTTCCTGTATCTATGGGCTGGGAACGCCGGAAGATTACAATAAGGCCGTCACCAAGCTTAAGATCGGCGAGAAATGCGATCGTGAAGCGTTAATTAAAAAACTAGTGTCAGTCAAATATGCCCGCAATGCTTTTGAGTTAAAACGCGGGACTTTCCGGGCAAGGGGAGATATTCTGGAAATCCTGCCGGCGTATGAAAAAAATCTTTTGCGGATTGAATTTGATGATGATGAGATTGTAAGGCTGACTGAAGTGGAAGCAGTAACCGGGACTAAATTAGCCGAGCGGCAATCCATTCACATTTATCCAGGAACGCACTATGTAACTTTTGACGACCGGCTTGAAGCTGCCAGCCAATCAATTCTAAAAGAACTTGATTGGCGATTGGCAGAATTGCGCAAAGAAAGTAAATTGGTGGAAGCCCAAAGATTAGAACAGAGAACCAAGTACGATATTGAAATGATCCGGGAAATGGGGTACTGCTCGGGTATTGAAAATTATTCGCGCCATTTTGACGGCCGCAAGCCGGGCGAGCCGCCGTCTACTCTTTTAAGTTACTTCCCGAAAGATTTCTTGTTATTTATTGATGAGTCGCATGTAACGGTGCCGCAGGTGCATGCCATGTACGGCGGGGATAGGGCAAGGAAAGAAAACTTAGTTAATTTCGGCTTCCGCCTCCCATCGGCTTTTGACAACCGCCCGTTGAAGTATGAAGAGTTTGAGAAATATTTAAACCAGGTTGTTTTTGTTTCGGCTACTCCTGCGCCGTATGAGATCAAACATTCAAAGCAGATTGTTGAACAAATTATTCGTCCCACTGGTTTGATCGATCCTGAAGTGGTGGTAAGAAAAACGGAAGGACAAGTTAAGGACTTAATCCAAGAAATTCGGGAAAGGGTGGGGCGTAAGGAAAGAATCCTGGTGACGACATTGACAAAACGAATGGCCGAAGAATTGGCGGAATATTTAAATGAAGAAGGGATAAAAGTACGTTATCTCCATTCTGATGTGGCAACGTTTGACCGAATTGAGATATTGCGGGGGCTGCGGCTGGGTGAATTTGATGTTCTAGTAGGAATCAATCTCTTACGCGAGGGTTTGGATTTGCCGGAAGTATCGTTGGTGGCGATCCTGGATGCCGATAAGGAAGGATTCTTAAGGTCGGAAACTTCGCTTATCCAGACCATTGGCCGGGCGGCGCGCAATCTCAACGGCCGCGTCATCTTGTATGCGGATAATATAACCGGATCAATGCGGCGGGCTTTAAAAGAAACCAACCGCCGCCGGGAAATCCAAATTGTTTATAATAAGAAACATAACATCACACCCAAAACGATTGAAAAAGAAGTCCAGGATATATCTGACCGCATCCGAGAGAGCAAATTAGCCCAAATTAAGCGATTAAAAGAATTTGTTCCTAAGAATGAACTGCCTAACCTTATCAGGGTGCTGGAAGAAGAAATGCAGATGGCGGCCACCGAACTTAATTTTGAATCGGCCGCGGAACTGCGCGACCGGATTAAGGAGCTGAAGAAGGCGTTTGGGATCGACTAAGCGGCTAGTCTTTCGTAAGCAATTTGATCTAAAATTGCTTCGATTCTTTTTCGGGCCAGGGCAATACGGGCGGCGGATTCTTGGCGGGCATTTCTTTCAATCCGCTCGATTTGGCGAGCGAGCTGGGTGGTAGTACTTTCCAGATCAGAGATTAACAAAGCGATATTGTCATTGGCGGAAAGCGACGCCAATGTTTCTGCCCGGGCTTCTTCGGTGGGCTGCAGCGCTAGTGTTTCAGAGACGGTGAAAACAACGGCCCGCAGTGTTGGCAAGGAAGCCGAAGCCGATAAAGAAGCATTACCGATTTGGTAAAGCGTAATAATTTCAGGAACAGTTAATTCCACATTTGATCGGATAGATAAATCTGAAGCGAATAGTAATGGGCTAAGTAAACCTCTATTAGGTGCAAGATCAGCTGGTCGGCCTGACAGGCGAAGCCTGGCTGGCGAGTAGATACTCCAAACCGAAGTTCCCCGACGAAAAGCATCTTCAAAATCGCGATAGGTAATGGCACTGTCCCTTTCGCGCAATATTTCAAATGCCCTATCTCTTTCGCCTAAAAGTCTTTCTTCGCCTATCCTTAATTCAACTACTTCTGGTCTAATTTCTCTTTCTCGTGGGGAGGTGATTAGCGGCTGTCGTTTTCTGGCTTCAGCAAGGTCAACAACCCTGCCTGGCGGCCTCGCAACTGCCAAACGCTCCACGTGAAGCGCGGGTCTTTCAACATATTCGATTGGTCTTGCCGGTGCTGCCATAGCTACACTGCTCCTCTATCTATCTTTCGGCAATAACACTGGAAAATTTCAGGTTAAAACTCGGCCGGGCTGATAATATGTCCTGCAATTGCAGATGCGGCGGCGACTGCCACATTGGAAAGGTAAACTTCAGATTTTGGATGGCCCATGCGTCCGACAAAGTTGCGGTTGGTAGTGGCAATAGATCTTTCGCCTTCGGCCAAAATTCCCATATGGCCGCCCAAACAGGGGCCGCAAGTAGGAGTAGATACGACGGCACCCGCCTCAATAAATATCTTCATTAATCCTTCTTTAAGCATTTGGAGCTTTACCGCCTGGGTGCCGGGAAGAATAATACAGCGCAAATCGCGATGGATCCTTTTGCCTTTCAAGATTTTAGCGGCGATGCGCATATCTTCAATCCTGCCATTGGTGCAGGAGCCAATAACCGATTGGTTGATTTTAATGTTTCTACATTTACTAACCGGCCTAGTATTACTTGGCAGGTGAGGAAGTGAAACTTGCGGTTCGATATGCGAAATGTCCCAATCAAAAGTTTGGCGGTATTCGGCTTTTGGGTCAGATTGGAAGCTCGACCAATGACCAACGACAAAAGACCAACGACCTAGTTTGGTTTTAGTTTTAAGGTATTCATAAACTTTACGATCGGGGGCGAAGATGCCGTTTTTGGCGCCGGCTTCGATGGCCATGTTGGCCATGGTTAACCGTCCCTCAACCGATAGGTTATCGATTATCGGTCCGGTGAATTCCATGGACATGTAGCGCGCGCCGTCAACCCCAATTTGTCCGATAGTATAGAGGATCAAATCTTTGGCTTCGACCCACTTTTTAAGCTTGCCGCTGAAGATAAATTTTAACTGTTCAGGGACTTTTAACCACACTTCACCGGTCGCCATAGCCGCCGCCATATCGGTTGATCCGACGCCGGTTGAAAAAGCCCCCAGGGCGCCGTAAGTGCAGGTATGGGAATCTGCACCAACCACCAGATCGCCTGGTTTAATAGCACCCATTTCGGGCAGGAGAACGTGTTCAATTCCCATACAGCCGATTTCAAAAAAGTTGACTATGCCGTATTTTTTTGCAAAATCACGCATCATTTTCACTTGTTGAGCTGATTTGATATCTTTGGCCGGCGTAAAATGATCGGGCACCAAATAAATCTTTTTCTTGTCAAAAACTTTTTTGACGCCGATCTTATTAAATTCTTCAATAGCGGGAGGGGTGGTTACGTCATTGCCCAGCACCAAATCAACTTTGCAATTGATTAGCTGTCCGGGTTCGACCGACTTTAAACCCGCATGTTTCGCGAGAATTTTTTGGGAAATTGTTTGTCCCATCCTAAACCCCGGCATAAATGTCGGTGCCGTCATTCAGCCGGATGCGGACCGTGCCGGAGACATTATCAATTGTGATAGTGCCGACGACATTATTGTCAGCATCTAAAACATTGCCGGTCATAGTAGTAGGCGTTCCTCCATCTGCGTCTACTGCCATCGAAAGCGACCCATGGTAAGTGTTCCCTGAAGGGCCGGTGTAACTCCAATCAAAACTAGCCGTCCCGCTAACCGTGCTTCCTTCCATGGTCATGACCATGTTCATATTAGTAATTTCAAAGGTGGTAGTTGGCGTAGTGCTTAGGAATGTGATTTCTCCTTCTCCGGTTGCACTCATGGACATGCTTAGATGGGCAAGATCATCCATGCTAAAACTTATTGAGGGAAGCTGGGTTGTCATGTTCATGTAATGCTCGTAATAATTGTTGGAAGAGTACTGCACTCCCTGGATGTAGCGGGCTAGGAACTGCAGGGTTACTTCGTAGGTCAAAGTCGGGTATATATGTACTTCCCAAGTCAGCATTTGGGCAGGAGGGCATACGCCGCCGGATGCGTTAAGCATCCGCTGGTAATACCAACCTTCTTCGGTGACAACCGCCCCGCCGCTGGCCGTCCAGGTATATGAATACGTACCGCCATTCCAACCTTCGCCTTCAGGGCTGGAGTATTGGGCTGAAACGTCATAGGCAATTGAATCAGCATAACTGACACTTTGTGATTTTGCCGTGTTAATGGCATCACTATTTGAATTGCCGCCGTTTGAGGCGCCGCTGCCGGAAGATTGCAAACCAGCAGCAATGGACTGCATATCTTGGGCAGTTGCGTCGACTGTGGAGGTAGTTACACTGCTGGTGGTAGTTGAAGTAGTTGAAACGGTTGAGCTGGTGCTGGTAGTAGAAGCGGTGGTTGTGGTGGTAACAGTTGAAGTTGTGCTGCAGCCGGAAGAAAGCAGGCAATGAAGGGTGAACAGTGAACAGAGAAGTACCATGACGCCCATCGCTTTGTTTTTCATCATTATTTCCTCCCTGATTAATTGATGTCTGTATTTTAAACCTTATACGTTGCGATGTCAAAAGTCGAAAAGATTTCCTTTTCCCAAAATTTGGTTTGGATCAAAGAGACGTTTAACTCTCCGCATTTCGCTGATGCCGGCTTTACCGTACATTTCCTTAAGATAAGGGCGTTTGATTTTCCCGATCCCATGCTCGGCCGATACGGTTCCGCCCAAGCTGATTCCTTTTTTAATAAACTGCATAATCAAATCCTGGGCAATTTTTAGCTGTTCCTCATTTTTCGGCAGGAGGTTAACATGCAGGTGATTGTCTCCAATGTGGCCAAACTTTATGTAGAATAGTCGTTGGTCGTAGGTCGTGAGTCGTAAGTCATAAAAGTTGTACATTTCCTTACAGTATTGCGCAGGGACGGCGATGTCGGAGGCAAGTTTAACCAGATGCTGCTTTTTGAAAAGCTCATTGACGTGTTCCGGGATGGCGTGGCGGAAACTGGTAAGTTCTTCTTTTTGGGCATTATCTGCCGCCAGCCAGCAATTATCTAAAGGGACATGATACTTTTCCAACCGCTTTGCCCAGTTATCAAGGTAAGTTTTTTCATTTTCGGCTGTAATTTCCTGCTCAATATAAACGGCGGCTTTTGATCCTTCTGGAATATGCGGATAAGATGCTTTTAACATTTGAAGAGTATTATTATCCAAGAATTCAAAGAAATTAACCAGCGGATCATTGTTCTTTTTGGCTTCCAAGACAAAATCTACCGCCGACTCCTCTTTGGGAAAGAATGCAATCAGATCAAAAGTAGCCTGCAGGGCAGGGACGAGACCAATTTCCACTTCGGAAACAATGCCAAGCGTTCCTTCCTGTCCGATGAACAAGTCCAATAAATCCATGCCAGCTTTAGAATAATAGCCGGCCGAACTTTTTACCGCTGGCATAGAATAGTGAGGAGGGGGGAAATTAATTGGCATTCCCCGCTTTAAATCTAGGACGTTGCCGCTGGGTAAAACAATCCGTAATCTGCGAATGTGACTGCGGGTTGATCCGAAGCGATAACAGCGTCCGCCTGACGCGTTAGTAGCCGCATTCCCGCCAATCGTTGCGTTTTTCTCGGTGGGGTCGGGGGCATAAAGCAGGCCTTCTTTTGCCGCCGCGGCTTCGATTTCAGCTAGTGTAACTCCCGGTTGGACGATAGCAAATTTGCCTTGAGGGTTTATCTCCGTGATCTTGTTCAGTTTTTCAGTGGAAAGCACCCAGCCGCCAAAGGGGATACCGCCGCCGGTGGTGCCGGTCCCTCCAGCATGGACGGTTAATGGGATTTGCTTGGCATTGCACTCGGCGACGGCTTCAATGATCTCATTTTCGTTTTCGGGAACATAAACACCGTCCGTAAACCCGCCGGAAAAGTTGGAGCTGTCTTCGAGATAGCTTTGGATAATGGCTGGGTCGGTTTTTTTGAGCACAGGTTAATTATAGCATGGGAGAAGGCAACGAAGGGCAGGGAATGTTACGGACTTTCGCTGTCAGCAATTGCGGGTTCCGCTTCGCCGGTTGCAGGGATATTAGTCCGAGGGAAAATATAACGTGTTCTCCCCCAAATATCTGTGACTCTAGTAACGCCATCTGAAGAAATTGTGCTTGTCTCTCCAGTAGCATCTTTTTGGCTGCAGCCGGGAGAGTCGGGAGAACAGGACTTAAGCTTAGGTGTTTCTCTTGGTTTTATCTTTTCAAAAGTTACATTTTTAAGTGCTTCATCAAGTGCATCTAAATTAGTTAGTCCTTCTACTCTGGCAAGGTCAGCTACGTAAGCCAATAGTGCAGTATTGTCCAGGTCTTGCTCTGTAACAGGTTTGAAAGTGATTTCATCTTCAACCTCGAGTTGAATTTTTTCCTCAACCAATTCAGCCCGAGGCTCATCAAAAATGGATGGATCAACATAGTCATTTTCAGCTAATGCGTCAATTTCCGCATCGGTCATGGGTTGGACTAGAATATCAGCATTGGCTAATTCTCTGCCCGTGTCTTTTGGTAATTGGATGGGCCCGGCATGCGGGAATTCAATTGTATCCAATCCCAGCGCCCCTAATGTTACTGCAGGATTTCGTTCTAGTTTTGTTGCAACTGCGATAGGTTCGGGTTCCAGAGAAAAACTCGCGCCAGCAGATATTTCGTCAATACATTCAATATCATTGAATGTTGCGATCCGGTACACTTGATTCATAATCTCATCATATTTTGGTTTTGCGGTTGGGCCCTTAGAAATTAAATACCTGCGCGCAATGGCAAATAAAGTATCGCCTTTCTTTACGGTATACCTTCCTTCCTCATTTAATGGGAAAGATGATGTGCTGGCAACAGTTCCGTTAGGGTCAGAATCTTGTGATCTTTCTACTCTTACCATTTTTTTTACCCTCCTGTCTTAATGGGCCTGCCTGACGGCAGTCAGGCCCTCACGGGCTCTTTTCCTTCTCTATCTATCTATCGTCCAAAGTCGACAATAATTTCACTTTTGGAGCTTGGCGCTCCATTAACACAATCGTATTGAGATGAGGAAAACTTGCAAGCGCCGGCTTGACAAGAAAAAACACGCATTGTATAATGTTAGCACTCGATTAAGGTGAGTGCTAATAATGATGAAGGAGGTGAAAGCAAGTATGGTAAGCAAGAAGCTAACGCCGGTGGGCGACAGGGTGGTTATTAAACCGGAACCCGAAGAGACCAAGACCAAGTCCGGGATCGTCCTGCCTGACAGCGCCAAGGAAAAACCGCAGGAGGGGACTATTGTTGCGGTCGGGTCGGGAAGGATACTAGATAACGGCCAAAAAGTGCCCATCGAAGTTAAAGTGGGCGATATGGTGATTTACAGCAAATACGGCGGGACCGAAGTAAAATTGAACGATGAAGAATATATCATCTTGTCCGAAAGGGATATTCTAGCCGTAAAAGGATAATAAAAGGAGGTGAAGATAAAATGTCCGCAAAAGAAATTATTTTTAGTGAAGATGCCTGGAGAAAACTAGAGCGCGGCGTCACCAAAGTTGCCAACGCGGTTAAAATTACCCTTGGCCCGCGCGGCAGGAATGTAGTGCTCGAAAAAAAATGGGGATCGCCGACGATTACAAATGACGGGGTCACCATTGCCAAGGAAATTGATTTGGAAGACCCGTATGAAAATATGGGAGCCCAGCTTTTAAAAGAAGTGGCTTCCAAGACCAACGATATTGCCGGGGACGGGACAACTACCGCTACCCTGCTGGGTTGGATTATCTTCAAGGAAGGATTAAGGAGCGTTGTTTCGGGCGCCAATCCCATGGCGATCAAGCGCGGCATTATGAATGCGGTCAGCATTGCGGTGGAAGAACTGAAGAAACAGAGCCGCAAGGTGGAAACCAAAGAAGCCATCGCGCAGGTTGCCTCTATTTCAGCCAATAACGATGCTGAAATCGGAGATTTAATTGCGGATGCCATGGAAAAGGTCGGCAAAGACGGCGTTATCACGGTGGAAGAATCCAAGGGGATCCAGACCACCTTAGATGTGGTTGAAGGGATGCAGTTTGACAAGGGATACGCTTCCCCATACCTTGTTACGGACCGGGAAAGGATGGAATGCGTTTTTGAGGACTGTTCCCTTTTGATTACCGACAAAAAGATCAGCGCCGTAAAGGACCTGCTTCCTGCCCTTGAAAAAACGCATGAAGCCAGCACCCCGCTGGTAATCATTGCTGACGAGATTGAGGGAGAAGCTTTGGCTACTTTGGTAGTCAATAAACTGCGCGGGACTATCAACGCCGTAGCAGTAAAAGCGCCCGGCTTTGGCGATCGCCGTAAGGCCATGCTGGAAGATATTGCCATCGTTACCGGCGGAGAAGTGGTTTCCGACGAAAAAGGGCTCTCCTTAGAATCACTTTCCGATTCTTGGTTCGGCAAAGCCAAGAAGGTAGTGGTCAAGAAAGAAGATACTACTATTATAG
>JASEHX010000045.1:0-1715 GCA_030018645.1 Candidatus Margulisiibacteriota bacterium
CCCGCAGGAGTTTCATGGCCTTCATCCGGTTTTGGCTTTGAGACCGCTCTTCCTGGCATTCAACCACCAGGCCGGAAGGAAGATGGGTTATCCTGACCGCGGAAGAGACCTTGTTTACATTTTGTCCGCCAGCTCCGCCGGAACGGAAGGCTTCGAAACTTAATTCTTTCTCATCGATATGGACATCGACTTCTTCCGCTTCGGGGAGGACGGCGACTGTGACGGCGGAGGTGTGGATCCGGCCGCTGGCCTCGGTTTTCGGCACCCTTTGCACGCGGTGGGTCCCGCCTTCGTATTTCAGTTTGCTATAAGCTCCTTTACCGATAATACCAAAGCTGGCTTCTTTGTAACCGCCCAATCCGGTGGGATTGGATTCCAAAATTTCAGTCTTCCATCCTTTGCGTTCAGCATAGCGCAGGTACATGCGCAATAATTCTCCGGCAAACAAGGCCGCTTCTTCTCCGCCGGTCCCCGCGCGGATTTCAATGATAATATTTTTTTCATCATTAGGGTCTTTTGGCAATAGCAGAATTTCAATCTCTTTCCCCAGCGCTTCTTTTTTACCCAATAATTGTTTTAATTCGTTGACGGCTAATTCTTTCATCTCCGGGTCAGAAGCCAATTGTTCGGCTTCCTTGATCGCATTTTGGACTTGCTTTAAGTTTTGCGCCTTGCCGTAAATCTCGCGCAGCCCGGCTAATTCTTTGGAGCTTTTTTGGAATGAATCGCGGTCGGCAATAATTTCCGGCTGGGCAAGCAGGCCTTCTAGTTCTTGGTAGCGTTTTTCAATGGATGCTAATTTATTAAGGAGCATAATCGACCTGCTTCCTGCCAGCTACTTTTTCTTTTTTGCAGCAGGTTTCTTCTTAGCCGCAGGTTTGCGCTTGCGGGGAGTTACCGTCGCGTATTTCTTTTGGAATTTTTGGACGCGGCCTTCAGCATCAACCAGCTTTTGTTTGCCGGTAAAGAGAGGATGGCAGGCGGAACAAATGTCAACTTTAATATTTTCCCGCGTGGAGCCAATGTCATAAACTGCTCCGCAGGCGCAGGTTGCCTTGGTTTGGTGATATTTCGGGTGAATTTTCTCCTTCATGTTTTTAATTTTATCATAGGACGAGGTATTTGTCCATGCCAGGCGATGGCAATGACGGAAAGATACGCTAAGAGTTTATTTGGATTAAGTATTTGGAAGGGGAGGCATAGAAGTAGGCATAGGCAGAGGACTAAACGATAAATGTGATAAACCGTTTCTCCATAATGTTTACGGCAGAAGTATAGGCCGCCTTTAAAACCTTCAACAAATAAGCGGGGATTAAACTGGCGGCGGCTGGAATACCCTCCGTAGTGGACAATTTCAGCTTGCGGCAGAAAATATATCTTCCAGCCGGCTTTGCGAATGCTCATGCACCAGTCCAAATCATCATTGTAAAAAAATAAGTTTTCATCCATTAAGCCAACTTTTTGGATAACCACTCGTTTAACCATCAGGGCTGCGCCGATAACAAAGTCAACTGGAATAGGTATTTGGGACAGCCAAAATCTTTTTCCCAGTACTCCGCCTTGCGGCTGTACGGTTCCATCAGTATTTAAAAGTTTTGGCCCGCAGGCGCCGGCTTCCGGGTGGGCATCCAGAAAATCAATCATTTTATTAAAAGCCGCTTCTTTCACCATGGTATCGTCATTTAGGAGGAGCAGGCAGCGGGCGTCTGCCTGTT
>JASEHX010000045.1:1815-9479 GCA_030018645.1 Candidatus Margulisiibacteriota bacterium
TCTTTCACCATGGTATCGTCATTTAGGAGGAGCAGGCAGCGGGCGTCTGCCTGTTTCAAACCCTGGTTGCTGGCTTTTATGAACCCTAGATTTGCATTATTTTCGATCAGTTTTACAGCGGGGAAAGCTTCCCGCATCATCTTCTGTGAACCATCGGTTGAACCATTATCACTGACGATAATTTCAAAATCCAAATTATGAGTACTTTGATAGACCGACTTAAGGCATTCCTTAAGGATTTTACAATTATTTGTATTAACAATAATGATGGCTAAGTCTTTCATGTGTTCTGTTCCCGGTTCCCAATTGCCTGTTTCATTTTATGAATTACCAAGTAAGCTAAATGAAGTAAATAAGCAATTGCTTCCTTGAGTTCCATCTTGCTTTGCCCTGATTCGCGCTCAATGAAAACAATCGGGTATTCAATGACCTCTGTGACCCCGCTCTTAACTATGATCTCAAGCCCAATTTTCCAACTGCGCGGTTCTAACTTTACCCCTTCAATAATCTTCTTATCAAACATGAAGAAACCGGAAGTTACATCTTTAACCGGGGTTAAGAATGAGCCGCAGGCCTTGGCAATTAAGCCGATAATTTTGCGGTACCAAATCCATTCCGATGTTCCGCCGCCTTTCACATAACGGCTGCCAATAACCATTTGCGCTTTGCCGGAAGTTATAATTTTATACATTTCCGGGATAGCTTCGGGCGGGTGGCTTAGATCGGCATCCATTACGCAAATAATTTTCCCTTGGGCTGAAGTGATGCCGTCAATAATGGCCGATCCCAAACCGCGTTTATCCAGCCGTTTGATTGTTTTTATAGGGTAGGTATTAGCCATAGATTGAGCGGTTTCAGCTGTCCCATCCGGAGAATTATCATCAACGATGATGATTTCATGCGGCAGATTAATGGTTTTTAAGGCAGAATCGATTCTTTCACACAAGGGGGCTAAATTCCCTTTTTCATTGAAAGTAGGTATAATAACAGAAAGCATTGGATTGAACGAAAGCATAGCTGAATTATACTATGCAATCAAAAGATAAACCATGAAAATTCCCGCACCTAAAAAACTGCTTGATAACCTCGGCAAATAAAAATCTGTGTTTTTAGGGTGATATCTGAATCTTTGGCAAAGAGACGAATATGCGGATCTTTTTTTACCGAGTGAAATTGTTTTCTTAGGTCCGTTTCAATTACACTTACTGCGCTGTCTACCAACGGTGCATCAAATGCGAAATAAATGATGCTCTCGCCTTTTTTTAACACTGGCTCTCCCCAGATATCAAATTGTTTCCAATAGCCTTTGGGTAAATAAACTTCTGTTTTGCCATAAAACGCAACCAAACTGCCGACGCCCATTTGGTTGGAATAAACATAGGTGGGTTTATTGTCTTTTATGTACTGTTCAAGTTGAGAATTGATTCTGTATTCGTTTCCTTTGATTTCGGCCGGGACAGGGAAGAGGAACGCGTAATAGCTTATAAAGAGAACGTCCAGTAGAACAATAACGCCTAAGCTGAACCAGATTTTGCGATTATATAGAGGATTGGGGAATTTTGATAATAACTGATAGCAAAATACAATTATTAAGCCCGGATAAATAATCGAGGTCCAATGCCCGCCAATTTGAGTAAATGGACAGGCAAATAAAAATGCAAAAAAGGCGGGAAGGCTAAGAGAAGAAAGGAGAAGTGACCGGTTATCGGTAGTCTTCAAGTTTTCCCAAAAGCCATAGAAAAACTGGCGGCAGAGAAAGGTGAAGAGGGGGGGAGAGTACATTAGAAACTGCAAAACAAAAAAGGTTAAAATGTTTTCAAAATAGTGCGGACTGCTCAAACGTGATCCATGATACACAAAAGAAGGGAAGTGTTGTTGGATATTCCAGTAAATGACCGGCGAAAAAACAAGCATAGCGAAGATTAACCCTAAATAGGGTTCAACTCTTGTTAGCCAACGGCGATTTTCTTTGGATAAGATGAGAAATAACAAAATGCCCGGAAAAAAGAGCAGCATGGGAAATTTACTAAGCAGGCCTAGGCCAACTATGATTCCCAACAGTAACCAATACCTAGCTTTTTGGGTTTTGATTAACTTAAGAGCTAGATAAGTTGCCAGCAGCCAAAAAAAGAGGAGCGGTTGTTCGGGGGTTAAAAACATACCACCGGCCAGGAAAGTAGGGATTAAATTAAACAGAAAAGCAGAAGCCAATCCCGCTTTCTTACCAAAGGCCTCTTTTCCAATAAGATAAACTAAGCCGGTAGCCAACAAGATACCGATGATAGCTGTTAGACGGATGGCAAATTCGCTTTGTCCTAGGATGTGGTTGATCAACCAATTGATGTAGGCAATCAGGGGCGGGTGGTCAACATAGCTCAAGGCTAGATGCTGAGACCATAGGCTGTAATATGCTTCATCTCCCAGCAAAGGGAGAAATTGAGACAACCAGACCTTAAATAGTGTCAGGGCAAGGATGAATAGCCAGAAAAACATGCTAAAATTATAACATATATGCCTTATCCCTCACCCAATAATGTATAAAATTCCCCCCTCTCCCATCCTCCTTCGTTCTTCGAACTTCGGCGGACAAGGTGGGAGAGGGATAAATATGTATGAAAATATTAATTGTTAAACTAGGCGCGATTGGGGATGTTTTGCGGACCACGTCTATTTTAGGCGGGCTGCAGAATAAATATCCCGGAGCGGGAATCGATTGGTTAACACTGCCAACCGGGCGTGAAATGCTGATATATAACCAATACTTGAATCATGTTTTTTTATGGGATGAACGGAATGAATTAGAAAAGTATGACCTGGTTATCGGGCTGGAAGATGATCTGGCGGCCGGCGAACTGGCAGCAAAATTAGGGGTTGAAAAAGTATTAGGAGCTTTTGCAAAAGACGGTAAGATCAATTACTCTCCATCTGCCTGGTTTGATATGTCAATTATCTCCAAATATGGGATTGAGAAAGCAAATCGGCTTAAAGCAAAGAACCGCAAGACTTTCCAACAACATATGGCCGATTTATTGGGAATAAGCGTTGGTGAGTATGTGTATGCGATAACACCGGAGGAAAGGGAATACGGCGAAAGAATCGTTAGGGGGGTAGGGGTAGGGGGTAGGGAAAAAATTGTGGGGATTAACACGGGAGCGGGAAAGAGGTGGCCGCAGAAAAGTTTGAGCATTGAAAAGACCATTGATTTGGTCAATAAGGTCAAAAATAATTTGGGATTAGCTTCAATTATTCTTGGCGGAGAAGAAGAAAAAGAGCGGAATGCCATCATTGCCAAAGAAACTGGTATGCCTAGCAGCGGCGCGCATACCGTGCGCAATTTTGCCGGTATCATCAATCGCTGCCATGCGATTGTTGCATCGGATAGTTTGGCTATGCATTTAGCCATTGCTGTCAAGCGAAAAATCGCGGCCTTTTTTGGCCCAACTTCGGCGGCGGAAATTGAGCTGTATGGTTTGGGAGTGAAAGTTGCGCCTAAAATGGATTGTTTGGCTTGTTATAAGAAATCTTGTGATAAAAAGCCGAACTGTATGGATGAATTGGCGGTGGAGGATTTATGCAAAACATTGGTTTACTTATGACCTGCGACGAAGAAGACTGCATCCGCGAAGTAATGGATGAGCATGTCAAAGATCAGCTGCCCAGTCGCAAATTTGAGGCGGAAAAAATCAATATTGGGCCGTGGGAGGTTTTTAAGTAGTTAATTAATCCGCCGGCTTTGATGATCTTTTGCATAAAAATTGGGAACGGTTGGGCAGAAAAGGATTGGCCGCTAGTGACATTGTCTATAATTCCGTCTGTTAGGTTAATTTTTATCTTATCACCTTCTTTAATGTCATCCGCCGCTTCAGCCGATTCAAGAATGGGAAGCCCAATATTAATGGCATTGCGGTAGAAGATGCGGGCAAACGATTTGGCAATGACAACTGAAATTCCAGCGGCTTTTAAGGCGATGGGGGCATGTTCGCGTGAAGATCCGCAGCCAAAATTTTCGCCAGCCGCGATAAAATCGCCTTTTTTAACTTTTCCAGCCCACGTTGGGTCGGCATCTTCCATGGCATGCTTGGCCAGTTCCTCTGGATGGTGCGTATTTAAATAACGCGCGGGAATAATGAGATCAGTATCAATATTGTCGCCAAATTTCCATGCTTTGCCGGTCATAACGAACCTATTTTAGCATTCTAGTGAACGGCAATCAATATCCCTCACCCACCGGGTTAAAGAAACTCACCCTCTCCCATCCTCCTTCGTCCTTCGGACTTCGGCGGACAGAGGGGGGAGAGGGTAATATTGCGAAGTAGCGAAAGCTACCTTCTCCCTTTGGGAGAAGGTGAGAATCTTTCACGTAATCGGATGAGGGATATTAATTAACCTTTCCAATGAGGGCCTTATAATGGGAAAGATTATGTTTTTTTAAATATTCTTCTATTTCTTTGACGATTTTAAGCGGTGCTTGGGGGTCGATAAAGTTGGCCGTGCCAACCTCAATAGCGGAAGCTCCCGCCAAAAAAAATTCAATCGCGTCGTTTCCATTCATAATTCCGCCGACCCCGATGACGGGAATTTTAACGACTTGGGCAGTTTGCCAAACCATGCGCACCGCAACCGGTTTGATGGCTGGGCCGGATAACCCGCCGGTTTTAGCTCCCAAGTTGAAATGTTTAGTTTCGGCATCAATTGACATCCCTAAAAAGGTGTTAATTAACGAGATTGCGTCTGCTCCAGCTTTTGCAGCCGCTTTGGCGATAACAGTTATATCGGTAACATTGGGAGATAATTTAACGATCAGGGGAAGATTGGTTGCCTTTCTTACAGTTTTAACTAAATTAGATGTAGCGTCATGGTCGGTGCCGAACTGCAGGCCGCCTTTTTTAACGTTAGGGCAGGAGATGTTGAGTTCCAACCCTTTAACAATTGGTTCACGGCTTAATATTTTTGCCAGCTTTGCGTATTGCTCGGGCGAATCGCCGGCAATGTTAACGATAACCGGGGTTTTGAATTTTGCCAGGAAGGGAAGGGCAAGGTTAACGAAATCACTGATTCCCTTATTTTGCAGCCCGATAGAATTGAGCATGCCGGAAGAAGTTTCGCAAATCCGGGGCGGTGGATTGCCTTCCCGCGGTTCCAGGGTTACGGTTTTGGTGATGATGGCACCGAGTTGGTTCAGATCTACATATTTTGAAGGTTCCTCGCCATAACCAAACGTCCCCGACGCTACCATCACCGGGTTTTTCATTTTAATACCAGCGATTTCAGTTTTTAGTCCCATATAATCTCCGCTGCATCAAAGACCGGACCATCGTCGCAGACTTTTTTGTAGCCGTTTTTGGTCTTGATGACACAGCCCATACAGGTCCCGATACCGCAGGCCATTTTGGCTTCCATGGAAACTTGGCAGGGGATTTTGTTCTTGCGGGCAATGTTAGAAATAGCTTCTAGCATTGCATAAGGACCGCAGGCATAGATAGATGCGGGTCGTGAATCGTGAATCGTGAGTCGTGAATAGAGAAGATCAGATACAAATCCTTTTTCGCCATGGCTGCCGTCGTCGGTGGAGATAAGCACTTTGTCCGCAATTTGCTTAAAATCTTTTTCACAATAAAGCTTGGCTTTTGTGCCAGCGCCAATGAATGCAATTATTTGATCTTTGGTCTTTGGTCTTTGATCTTTGATCTTTTCTGCTAGATTTACAAGTGGAGCCACTCCCATTCCTCCGCCAACTAAAATTATTGTTTGTTTTTCCGAGGGCAATGAAAATCCGCTGCCTAACGGGCCAAGGATGTCCAAATCGTCGCCCGGTTTGGTTTGCGATAAAATTGCGGTCCCTTTGCCAACCACTTCGTATAAAAGCTGGAAAGCATTATCTTTTTTTATTATGCGATGAAGGCTAAGCGGCCGCCGTAAGAGAGGATCATATTTACTGCTAACTCTAATATTGACAAATTGGCCGGGTTTAGCTTCTTGGCAAAGATTGGGTGAGGAAAGGGTTAATTTGAAAACAGTAGAGGCAATTTGTTGGTGCTGAAGTATGCGGCAATTTTCCTGCTTTGGCATTATTTTATTTTAACAGCTTGAACAATACTTCTTTAGCTTGGTGAATGTGGTAAATAATAATATCTGCATGTCCCTTTTGGTTGATAAGTAGATCTACTGTGTCAGTATCATGATTAGCTAAAGTAATCCATTCCATGAAATCAGCTTTGCTCATAAACTTTTTTACCCTTGGAGGTTATTTCTAACCAAAAGCCTAATTTTTTCCTTTGTTTATTGCGGATTTCTTCAGAAGAAGCAACAATTAGATCAAGCCCGAAATTTCTTGGAAAGAGAGATTTGCTAATTTCTAGTGCGAGCTGGTTTTTATTGCGGGGAGAGTCGTCAACTACTAGCAGATCTACATCGCTTAAATCAGTGGCCTTGCCGGAGGCATAGCTTCCAAATAAATATATTCTACTTGGCTTGGCTCTATCTTTTATCGTATCAATTATCTTGTTAATTTCATCTTGGTTCAACATCTTAAATATTATATCACATTGCACTTGTGTTAAATCGCAGTTGTTTCTTTAATGGCCGGCCCAACGATTCCCCCGCCGATAATGATAACCGCCATTTACTGTTCTTTCTTTCCTCCGCGGATTCTCTTGAACAGCCAAACCAGCAGATAAATGACAAAAGTCAAAAACGCCAGCCAGGGGACGGCGGCAAAGACCACAATGATAATATCGCCGATTGAAGTGAAGAAACCGACCAAGGCGGCGGCAAAAATATCTACAATAGATTGCAGCCAATTGGCCCGCCGCGGCAGGTCAACTCCGGCTTCATATAAACTAATAGAAATGGTGGAGAGATCAACCACGTTATTGTAATAACGGAGCGTTCCCTGCATGCTTTCAATGTTGCCGCGCACGCGGGCCAGCTCGCGCTCCACTTCCAAGATGCTAGAGACATTGTTGGTTTTGGTGTTCAGTAAGGTTATAAGCCGTTTTTCAAAATTGAACTCATTGCGCAAGCGGGCTTTCAGGTCATAATATTCACGGGTAATGTCAGAGGCCGCTTTGTTTTCGTCTTCAACCTCTCCCAGTTTTTTTATCTGGTCGCAGGCGAGATCAAGCTTTGCCGCCGGGACGCGGAGAGTGGCATTGCCGTAGCGGCTGCGGCTTTCGGCTTTTTTAATGGAAGAATTGCCGAGATAACCGCCGTTCTTACTGGCGATAATTTTCAGGGCATCCATGGCTTTAGCGACATCTTTAACTTCGAGCTGGAGGGATACGGCATAAACGATCTTACGGGGCATTTTTATATCGGACTTTGCTTCGCCTGCCCTTTCTCCTAATGTTCCAGCCATAGGTTTATTAGCGGTGGATGGAGCATCGTATTCCCGTACGCTGTCATGCACACCTCGGAAAGAACTGGAGGAAAAACTTTTCAGCTTAACAGGCGAAGACAAATTGGCTTTCTTCATCAAATCACAGCCAGAGAGCAAAATGATGGACAAGGCAACAACAGCGATCAATCTTTTCTTTAACATAGATAACCTCCCCAAATAGATAGTAAGATTATTATACGCTATGAAAAGTAAAATGCAATGAAATTTTATTGCTGTAGCAGCAACGTGATAATGTCCGGTTTGAGCAAAGTGAAAATGTCCGGTT
>JASEHX010000150.1 GCA_030018645.1 Candidatus Margulisiibacteriota bacterium
TGCCCCACTTCCAAATCCACATCATCGTAAATGACAATTAGTTTTGAGGGAGCAATTTTATACCAGTTCATCAGCTCTTGGACAGCCATACCAGAATTATTCATAAAGGTTTGGGGTTGGGCTAGGATAATTTTGCGGTCGCCAAGCTTGGCTTCAGCAGTAAAGGATTGGCATTTGGACTTAAAAGAAGAAATATTTAGATCTTTAGCCAAGGATTCAATAACCTTAAATCCCATGTTGTGCCGGGTATTTTCGTACTCTTTGCCGGGATTACCGAGGCCAATAACTAAGTACATCTATCTTCCATACGAAAAGTCGATGCCAAAGCGGATGTCCTGCGAAACATCTTTGTTGGGATCGGTCGGTCGCGCACCTAAATAATTAACCCCTAACACTTCAGCAAATAGCTTGAACTTGCGGATAAATTCGTTGGCTTTGGTGGTTTCCCGGCGCCAGGGTTCAAATCTCAATCCCACTCCGTAATCGACCATGTTTAGCCAATAAGAAGTGTTGCCGGAAGTAACCAGGTCGGCTTTCAAATAGCCCTCGGCCGCACCCCCTAAATGCCAGCCCAATTTTGGCTGGAAATAGAAAATATAGGTATTAAAGTCGGTTGATGTAAAATTGGTGGTGCGGTAAGAAAGGTTGCTCCATAGCTCTCCCCAAGGCAGATTGGGGTTGGGCGAATCAAGGTTCCATTCGTGCCACAAGTCAAAACCATAGCGGACATCGGTTGTCCTTAATCCGTCGGCTTCAGCCGAAGCCGCATTTTTTAAATAACTGGAAGACAAACTTTCCGCAAAGATTTTTAAACCGCGCACCCATTCATCCTGCCAGCCAGCGCCTTCATATCCTTGGAAAGGGAAAAAGCGAAAGCCCGGGCCGTAATAAATGGCATTATCCCAATAATTATTGCTTTGGGAGGAAGTGCATAAGAATGCCCCGTAAACTTCGGCCGGCAAATCAAAAAGCCAAAGGCCGATTTTTTCCTCAAAGTGACCCAGTGTTCCCGAAAAACCTTTCTGCTGGTTGTTGGTATCGTAATAGGCAAGGTTGTTCCATGACTCGAGGAAGGGACGGGTTTCGGCATAGGATATGGGGCAAATAAGGATTAGCGCCAAGAAACAAACAGCAAGTCGAATAATCATTCCTTATTGACCGTTAAACAAATGTTGTCGATATTATAGTTAATCCCGCCCTTGTCGGAGCCGCCAATGCAGATAAACTGTGTCTGCAAAAGGCCGCCTGATCCGCCGGCTTGCTGGGGGTTCCAAATGTCATCGCCAATGCCGGGGTTGTCGTCGTTAAAATCGGCAAAAGGAATAACAAATCTTTTCCAGCCATTCCAATCAATCCGGATATCATAGACAAATTTGTCGTCATAAACCGGGGCGTAGCTTTTGGCCGGGTCCTGCTCGCACTGCCAGTTGCGGTTGTCATCGTCCAACAGTTCAATTTTTAAGGTGCCCGACCCTGGTCCGTTGCCATAAACATCCAATTGGAAAGAGCTGTACTTTGAAAGATCTAATCCTTCCTTGGCCAGGTATGTCCCCGCCCCACCCGCATACCAGTTATTAGCTGTCCCTTTGAAAAGCAAAGAATAATTGCCGACTTCAGACGCGGCTTTCCCAGCCCCTCCCCGATCTGCGGGAGTTTGCCGACTCCAAAGATAATCATGATAATAACGAGGATTATCATCAATTCTGAC
>JASEHX010000151.1 GCA_030018645.1 Candidatus Margulisiibacteriota bacterium
CCAAACTTTTGAACTTACCAGCGGCAGCGGCACGGCGGGGATGTATGGCCTATTTTACCGCTATCCCAGCGCGATTGGGACAGGTATCCAAACTACTGAAGTCAATGTAATTACCAATTCAAATTATTCGACGATGGGCAGCGGCGCAAATTTTTCTTCTGCTATGAAAGTCAATGATTGGCTTTCTATCGGGTTTGCATCCAATAGCCCGACGGCTTTTGAATCTGACTTATCCGGCGCCTTTCCCATCACTGCCCGTTTTGATACCAACCTTTACGGCCAAACCATGGGCGCTATGCAAATCAACAATGCCGGCAAATTAAGTTATACCTTCTCTGGCGGCGGCATTGTCACAACCTATGAAAGCACCCAGGCCCTTTGGAGCGGTTTCCTTTCCCAAGAAGCTACCCTGCCGCTTACCTCACAATCCATCTTGCGTGATAGTATTAATATCGAGTCCCCCTACCTGGGGACGATTGCTTCGCACATCGGCAATTTCTCATTGGGCTTGAATGTTATCCCCATCGCCGCCTCAGCCAATATTGATAATACGATTGAAACCATCATTAATACCGGCACGGACGATATTTTCTTGTATACTCCAGATTTTGATCCTGATAACCAAAGCGATGTCGCCAGCTGGATGAATGACCCGGATTTGTACGGAACGTCCAGCGGATATACGCGCAAGACCATCAATCTACCGCAAGGGGAAATTGTAGCGACCAGCAAGTACCGCGGTTATTATTCGGCCAGCACGGCCCGTTTTGATCTTGGCGGAGTTTATGATTTTACCGATTACTTTTCGATTGGTTTTGCCATGGAAAACACTAATAATGCCGCCCTCAATTTCACCGGCACTAGTATTGCCAACTACATTAACTATCGCAACCTTGATACAGCTGAAGCAGTTAGCTTACAAAATTTATTGCAGCCGGGAGGAAAAAGCAATTACGATATAATAACCGATACCTGGACTACAACGGATGAAGTTAGTGGGACAAAGCTTTACCTGGAACCCGGGAAAAACTATAATTTATCTAAAAAAATACGCTACGGCATTGCTTTAAAAAAGCCCTTTTTAATTGCGCTTGACTATGAGCAAAACCAGACGCCTATTTATTATCAAGATAGCACCCAAAATATAACCGTTACCAATATGAACTTTATTAAAATTGGCGGCGAAACCAGGATACTTATGCTCCCCATGTATCTGCGCGGAGCTACCGTTCTCCTCCTAAAGCCAACTGTAACCGGCGCTAGTGCTTCGACCACCAGCACCATCAACAGTGCTTTTCGCTTTGGAATGGTGCCGGTACGGCTTGACCTCGGCACTTATGTTGATGCCTGGGGCACCCAAATCGGCGTCGCCACCGGCGTAAATGCCATGCCGGTAATTTATTTGCTCCAGCTTGACACCATTCAGGCGGATTTAAGTAAAATATCCTGGGCAACAATTTTCTTGAATAAAGATTATTGGCAGATTGACTATCGCCTGGTAACTGATGCCCTGGCATCCGCTGCCGCTTATGCTAGTAAAACGGCGGATCCTGTTACCGGGGCAAAGAATTTTGAGGTTTCGGACGTTAAATTTGTGCAAACGTTGGGAATAACGTATAGGTTTTAAAATATGAAAAACAAAAAAAACTCACTCACTGACCCCCTCTATCCATGCTTAACCAATGCCCTCCCCCTTAGTA
>JASEHX010000046.1:0-7068 GCA_030018645.1 Candidatus Margulisiibacteriota bacterium
ATGAGATCCCCTACTGGGTCAGCTTTGACGTAAATCGCGTTATAATTATCCGACACTGAAGATAATGGATGGGAAAAGGGAACTAAAGCTGGATAAACCCTCACATCTAGCTTATCATTTAGAAGCTTGGCTACGGCTAAAAGTTTGATTTTATAGCCAATCTCGCCGGCGTATTGGATATCTTCACGCGCTATACCCGTGATCCCTTCAAATTTAATCGCTTTCCAATCAACCTGGGCGCCAAAGGCAACTGACGCCAAAATCGCCGCTTTGTATGAAGCGTCATACCCTTCAATGTCGGCTTTGGGGTTGGGCTCGGCATATCCCCTAGATTGTGCAATTTTAAGGGCTTCGGCCAGTTCCATGCCCTCTTCCGTCATCCGGGTTAAAATATAATTGGTCGTTCCATTAACAATGCCATAAACCTCGGTAACTCGATTGCCGACCAAATCTTCTTTTAATGACCGCAAGATAGGAATCCCGCCACCGACTGCCGCTTCGAATAAGACATTGACCTGATTGGCCTGGGCAGTGGTCAGAATTTCCGGCAAATGCTTGGCAATCACTTCTTTATTGGGAGTAACCACCGATTTACCGGCTTTAAGTGCGGCTAAGATAATTTTAAGCGCGGGATTCTCTCCTCCGATTGCTTCTACGATAACGTCAATCGCAGGATCATTAATGATTTTATTGGGGTCAAGGGTCAAGGGACAAGGGGTTTTAACTTTTCGGACGTCACAGACCGCTTTTAGGTTGATCTCGATACCAGAATGGGCAGCGATGCTGTATTGGTTCCTTTCAATCGCCTCCGCCACCGCCGATCCAATATTCCCAAAACCAATAATGCCAATGTTTATTTTTTTCATTCTTAGTTACACAGAATGGAAAGACGCCGTTAATGGGATTTCTTTTTCGTCCTGTTTGCCTCTAAAAGCCTTTTCAAAATTCAAGATTGAAAAACCAATAATTTTTCCGGTTTTAATGTCTTTTCGAACAAAAAAATCATCAGCTATTTCAGTTGAAATCGCTTTTTTGGGTTTGCCGACAGAAATATCTAATAAATCCCCTTCTTTGTCATAATAAAAGATCATTTTTTTTGCCATAACACCTCTCCTACCTTAATTCTATCAGTTATAAACATAGTTACAACCTTTTTCTTCAAGCTACTTGTAATGATCAATAAATATTTTCCACCATGGATATCAGGATAAAACTTGTAATATAAATGCACATTAATATCTTTTTTGCTTATCTTGACCAAATCGGGCGATGCCAGGACTTCACGGATATAATTAGAATATTTATTGGCTTCGGGATGTCTTTGTTGAATATGTTCCCAGCGTTCATCTGGCAATAATACAATTTCACCCAAAACGGATTTAAAATTCCTAATCATCGTCTAATCAAATAGAGAACTAATTGATTTGTTCTCAAAATTGCGGCGGATGGCTTCTCCTAAAATTTCTGCCGAGGATAGGATAGTTACTCCTTTGAATTGCTTTTCCTTGGGAATAGGCACGGAATCGGAAAAGACCGCTTCTTTGAAATTAGCTTTTTTCATCTTTTCTACTGCCGAACCAGAAAGGATGCCATGGGTAGCCACTACATACATCCCATCATTGCACCCCGCCTGCCGCAGGGCATCCACCCCGGCAGTAATGGTCCCTGCCGTATCAATCATATCATCGGTAATTACCACTGTTTTGCCTTTGACGTCGCCAACTACGTGAGTTATATCTGATTGATGGTGGTCGGCGCGGACCTTATGTAGAATTGCCAAATGGGCGCCGATCCGGTCGGCTAATTTTTTGGCAACTTTAGCCCGACCGGTATCCGGTGCTACCACCACAACATCCTTTAAGTTCTTTTGCTTTAAATAACTTGTAAACAAGGGTAATGCGGTCAAAGTATCAACCGGGATATTAAAGAACCCTTGGATTTGGTCAGAGTGCAGGTCCATGGCAATAATTCTGTCCGCCCCAGCGCTTTCCAGCAAATTGGCCACCAAGCGAGCCGAGATGGGTTCGCGGGAAGCGGCTTTACGATCTTGACGGGCGTAGCCAAAGTGAGGAATGACGGCCGTAATTGACCGGGCCGATGCCCGCTTCATGGCATCAATGATAATAAACAGCTCCATGAGGTCCTCGTTTACTTTTTCGGTGCAAGTTTGGATAATGACACAGCTATGGCCGCGGACATTGTCTAATAAGCGGGCGTAAATTTCGCCGCCGGCAAAACGGGAAATTTTTATTTTCCCCGGCTCTACTCTTAAATATTTGATAATATTCGCCCCCAATTCGGGATTAGAGCTCCCCGAAAAGATTTTCAATTCAGAATTTGCCATAAGCTGTTTCCCCCTTCAAAAATCTATTAAGCCATCCCCAGCAATTTCTCCAATCTTTCGCGGCTGATAGCATAGCATAACGCTTCTTCCTTGGTAATGTCGCCTTTTTTAACTAGTTCTTTGAGCGAAGCTTCCATAGAAATCATGCCTTGCTGCTTGCCCAACTCCACCATGGAATAAATATCTTGGGTGCTCCCTTTCCGGATAATATTCCTGATCGCTGGACTTGCAATTAGTACTTCACAGGCCAGAGCAAGCTCTTTCCCATCTTTTTTAGGTATAAGCTGTTGGGCCACCACCCCCTGCAAAGTTAAAGAAAGCTGTGTCCGCACCTGATTTTGCTGATGAGGCGGAAAGACATCAATGATGCGATCAACCGCTTGAACCGCGTCCGGCGTATGCAAAGTAGTAATGACCAAATGCCCGGTTTCGGCCGCGGTAATGGCCATTTGGATCGATTCCAGGTCGCGGATTTCACCCACCAAAATGACATCCGGTATTTGGCGCAGAACCCTTTTTAGCGCTTCCCCGAAAGATAACGTGTCAATTCCCACTTCCCTTTGTTCGATAACAGCTTTTTGGGCTTCATGCATATATTCGATAGGATCTTCAATCGTAATGATATGGCAAGACCTTGTCGTATTAATAAGATCGATCATGGCTGCCTGGGTGGTTGATTTGCCGCTGCCTGTCGGCCCGGTAATTAAAACTAATCCCCTTTCAAATGCGGTAAAGGTTTTTACAATGGCAGGCAGCCCAAGCTGTTCGAGAGTGGGAATTTGCTTTTGCACCAGCCGTATGGCAGCCGCCATACTACCGCGCTGGTAGTGCAAATTGACGCGATAACGAGCCAGGTCGTCTGCATAGGAAACATCTAATTCCAAAACTCTCTTAAATTCTTCCAAATTTTCTTTTCTTACCAAAGGGGCAATAAATGTTTCAATCTCTTCAGGCGTCAAATTTTTGGCGCCCTGTCTTTCAAGCACATTCCCTATCCTAAGGCAAGGTGGATTGCCCGCGACCAGCAATAAATCAGACCCTTTAGTTTTATTGAGCTCTTTTAGCAATGATCTAATATCCATATAGGGTTCCTTTCGTTAGTGGATCAAATTGGCCTTTTCTTTTTCCCATTTTAGCCTTCTGGCATCAAGTGTTTGGGTCTTTTCGGCCATTTCGGTTAGAAATTCGGGAGTAACTATATGCGGTGTTATGATAACCATGATATCTCGTTTTTCGCTAACCAGTTGGGTACGGCGAAAGATCGAACCAATGAAGGGAATGGCGGAAAGAATAGGGATGCCGATTTCTACTTCGCTGTTGTAATTCTTGGTCAACCCGCCGATCACAATTGACTGCCCGTCCTTAACTAAAACCTTATTCTTGGTTTCCGTCGTATTTTCCTGGGGCAAACCATTGGAAATTTGCCCTTCACTGACTGAAGGGGCAACCTCCATTATAATAAATCCGTCTTCATTGATATGGGGAGTAAATTTTAAGCTGGTGCCGACTTCCAGAAAATTGACATTTTGCATAACGCCGGTGGGGGTGGCAAAAGTAGTCAGATAACCATATTTTGAACCGATTAAAATATTGGCCTCTTCGTGGTTTAAGGCGGTAACCATAGGCGAAGCAACCAAATCATAGCCAATTGTCTTTTCTAAAGCCGTCAAATAGGCATCAACATTGCCGGTCATTAATTGCGCATACAATCCCAAAATTGAAGTGGCGGCGGTTGAGCTGACATCAGAGAGAAACTGAACATAATCATTGGTATTCTTGGAATATTTCCAGCTCGCACCCAAGATCGAAGCATTGGAGGTATCACCGCTGCCGGTTTTTAGCTCAATAATTTTTGCTTCAACCTGTACCTGCAGCGGAGGCACATCCATCTTAGCCAGCAATTTCCCGAGGCGGTCAAGATTTTTAGCGGAAGCCCGCGCCACGATGGTATTTAATTTTTCGTTGACTGAAACCCCCTCACCCTCCCCAAAAACCCCGGAAAATGTTTCGGAGACCGCTTTGGCATTAACATACTTTAGGCGGAAAGATTGGACGGGGAGGGATGAAGAGGGAGCAGTTGTTGATTGGGAAACAGTTGCCGCCGTGCTGGTATCTTTACTTTGCAGGAAGAGCGCATTGGCAGGCATGGGAAGCAAAGCGAAAATAACCAACAAAATTTCGACAAAAGCCCTCACCCCACTGATGTCTAATAATCCCCCCTTCTCCCACTGGGAGAGGGGAAATTTATTTAAGATTAACGGGGTGAGGGATAATCCTCTCTCATTTTTCATTAAATCATTTTTAATTATTGATTTTTCATTCTTCATTTTTCCCTCCTTGCTCTTTGCTAAAATACGACAGCATCCTTAATTCAGAAACAAGTTTATTTTCTGTCAAACTAAGCCCTGCCCGATCAATGATTAAAGCCGTTTTGGCCTGCGGTATTGAATTTAAAAAACCTAAAAATTGCTGTGGTGTGGATTTAAATTTTACATCCAAGATAATATAATCATCCCCGGGAGAATTGCTCAATGTTTCCAGCTGTATCCCAAACCAGCGGAATTTATAATCGATAAAACGGATGACATAATTCAACTGCTCATCTTTAGCATAAATTTTGATTATGTCTTTTGGGGCTATTTTTTCCGCAATAGCCGACCTTACCGCCGCAGTTTTCAGGCTGGCGATTTGCGTCTGCAGATTAGCAATTTCAATTTTGACAGAGTTAATCCCTTTATAAACCGGCCCCAAATATAACTGCCAAGCGAAAAAAAACAAAACGCACAAAAACGCGATAAATGACAAGGTCTTTTCCCGACGTGACAGCTTTAGGGTCATTTTTTTACCTCTGATTTTAACAGGCATGTCAGCTCAAAATAATAGGTTGGTTCCTGGTACGTCTCGGATTCTTTAAGTGAAACCAGGTCAATGGTTGACAAATAGCCGGTTGCCAGCAGGTTCTTCATAAAAGTTGTTAACACAATTTTTTGCTGTTTTCTTGGAATCACTCCGCGGATAATTAGCTGGTTAGTGTTATTTTCATAATTGGCGCTAAGCAAACTAACTTCGCTGGGGGCGATCTTTACTAAACTATTCATCAGCAAAGTAAAACGGTCTTTATCCTTGAATTTGGACAAGTCAATCATTCCTTTGCCGGTTTCCACCTTTTTGGTCATTTCAGCCACGGCATTGAGGTATTGCGATTGGAGTTCGCCTTGGCGTATTATTAATTTATTTCTTTGCCCAGAAGCGAAGTAAAACAGGACAACCATTACGACCAAGAAAAGACAGGTTGAATAAATGTATCCCTTAAGATTATTGAGTATCGGCACTAACAACGCGGTTAAGTTATCAATTGAAAACCGGCCTTCTATTTTAGGCGCCAGCAAAAGGCGGTCTTTGCCGCCAATGACGGAACCAATCGCCATTGAAAGGACCGGCAAATAGCTTTTAATTTCTTCTTTGGCCGTTGTTATATCAATCGGCAGAATTTCGGCCTCTATGTTCAATTGGAGTTTAAAGTATTCAACTAAATTTCTGGTAGCGGCGGCCCCGCCGGTAAAATAGACCTTTTTAAATTCGGCGGCATCCCCGATTTCTTTCTGGTAATATTCAATGGTATTGCCGATTTCCGCCGCCATTTTTTCCAGCGCCGGCCGCATCATGGCTAAAATTTCCGCCGCGGGAACACCGGCTTCAACCGTGTATTTTTCAAGATTGATCGGTACACCGAATTTATTTCTAATTTCTTCCGCGCGGTTATAGTCGATCTCCAGTTTTCCTTGTTCGGTCACCACCGCACCAACCATGGACTGGGCAATATCCTCCCCACCAATCCTTACCTCACGGGCAAAGACCACCTGTCCTTCCTTGACGAGGGCAATTACACTGGAATATTTTCCCAGGTAGATGACAGCGGCGGACAGCCGGCTGGCAATTGCCGGGCTGCAGTTCAGTGCACAAGAAGGAGCAATTACTCCCTTGGTTAAAATGCCGCATTCTTTGGCAAATTTAATTATTTCAAGCACCTTATCTTTAGGGGCCGCGGCAACAAAAAACAATTGTTTCCCCGGTACACTAACCTTATCCAATTTATAATAAGCAAAGACGGCTTCCTTAAAGGCGGCTGGAAGAAGTGCCTTCAGCTTATATCCCAAAGATGCCGCCGCTTCCCCTTCTGAGAGAGGAGGCAGGTCAATTATTTTATAAACTATGTCATCGCTGGACGCTACGACATCGGCCTGCTTTGTATGGATATGGTTTTTCTTTAATGCGGCAGCCAAGGCCTTGGTGTGCGGCCCATAGCCGGCTTCCGGGGAAAAGTAATCAACCGAAAAATTGGTCAATAGGAAGGATTTGCCCTGCTGTTCCAGCTCAACTAATTTAAGCGCGCCCGAAGCTATGTGAATACCCAGCTTGCGATTTGCCATTTTTTATCCTGCTCAAAGTTTACAACAGCTCAGCGCCATTTTCAAGGCATCGTTTTTATTATCAATACACTTCCTGCCAGCCGGTCACGGTTATTGTGCTGGACCCGTAAATGTCTGACAGGCCGACAATTGAGTCATAATCAATGACGCTGGAACTGAAGGTAAACCGGGCATTACTGCCAATAGAGTCAATAAAACCGGCAACCAGCGCCCCGGTGATATTGGCATTTGTCCCAATAGTAAGCTCACCGCCGGAAAATGCCAAGCCATAAAAGATACAATTATTATTCAAAG
>JASEHX010000046.1:7078-9279 GCA_030018645.1 Candidatus Margulisiibacteriota bacterium
CAAAGATATATCTCCGGGCGACAAAAAGACGGCTCCGGTTGCAACCAGCACGGTCCCGATCTCGGCATTATTGCCCGCCTGGATGCCGGTTGACGAATACCAGTGGGCATTTTGTCCGATATCTACGTTGTTCTGTATCGTGATCACCCCGTCGGCAATTACCGATAAATTACTATTAAAAACAACGTTATTGGCAACATTCACTACCCCGGTAGCCACAATAGTAGCCGTGCCGGTTACCTTGATGCGGGCATTGTTGCTGACGGTAACATTACCGTTCACATAAACACAATTGGATAAAGTGTTGGTCCCGCTGTAGGTAACATCACCGGCCGGCCTGGCTGCCGCAACGGCAATTTGGTCGTCATAGTCGCTTGTCTCAAGGGTCGGGGTGGTGCTGGGCAGGGATGCTCCAGAATCCGTTTCGCCAGTAACTGTAACTCCTGATCCTCCGGTTATGTTCCCGGTTGCGGCCGCATCCCCATTGACGGCAACATTGTTATTCAAATATAAATCGGCATTGACAAAAATACTGCCGTTAATCACGGCGTTGCTCCCAATGTTGGTGGTCAGGTCGCCTGAAGCAGAACCGTACGAATAAATCCCATAGCCGCCGAATAAGCTATTGCTCCGTCCTGCATTGGCCCGCACAGTGCGTGAATAAGTATTTCCTTCAATTGTAACCAAGCCGGTAGAAGTTATGGTGATCGAATCAACCGAAGCATTGCTGGTTGAAATAATAAAAGCCCCATCATCAAACAACATAGCCATGGGGAATCCCATACTAGTTGTCCAATCATTAAAAGATGCCAGCCGCTTAACAGCATAATGTCTGCCGGCTTCGGCAACATAAAATGCCTGATTGTAACGGAGCTCGGCTACGGATAATTTCCCTTCTTCCACAAACATATAAACCAAACCCGCCCCCACCACTGCAAATACCAGGACAATAAAAATTACGGTTAATAAAGCAAAACCTTTTTTATTTTTCATTATCGGTTGCGGATGCCGGCCGCCGATTGCAGGCGCACGCGGTTGCTCCCTTCCTCTATTATGATCGATATTTTAACTTGCCGGATGGCTTCGGCCGTCACGGTAGTTCCTCCCGACGAATTAAAATATGAAAAGCTTAGTCCATTCGCGCTCGCCAAGTCCGTCAAGACCACCGAACCGTTGCGCAAAAGATTGCTGCCAACCTGCTGGTAACCAATCACGTTATCATCGGTATCCCTGAATCGGTAATAACTGACAGTGAAGTTTAAAATATCGGTTGATGAAGCACTTTTGGTTTTCCTTATCTCACGCACCATGCGCTTCATGACACTGCGCGCGTCGGCCATGCCGCTTTTTTGTCCTCTCATAAAAATTAAGGCATCCATGCCGCTGTTGATGACCACGGCAAATACGGAAGCAATGATACCCGCGATCACTATCGCGGCAATCATTTCAATTAAAGTAAAGCCCTTTTTGTGTTTATTCATTGGACACATCGGTTGCCAAGGTTGAGATTTCAAGGGAAGAAGTCAGTGTTCCTCCAGATACATAAACGGTTATTTTCTTATAGCCGGTATCACCTGCTCCCACCGAGGTATTAAGTTCGCTTGAAGCTACATTTATCACAATTACTTGGCTGTAAAAATCACCAAAGCTGCCTCCAAAAGAGCTTAATGCCTCGGAAGAAATATTATCATAACTTTGACTGCTGACGGCTTCCAGTTTCCCTTCTGCCAGCTGTGCCGCAATGCTGACATCCTCCATCCCGGCATTTTTTGAGGTGGTATTAATAAATAAACCAATTAAGGCATAGACTGCAATTCCCGCCACCACCACCGCCATAATCAACTCAACTAAAGTAAAACCTTTCTTCATTGTACGTAAATCCTTCCCGTCTCCGCCTCAATTCTTACCGTCACCGAGGATCCCGCGATTGATAAAGTAATAACGCCGTCAGCTGTCAGCGCGCTACCGGTTTTATCCGTGTATGGAACGCCGTGCGGATCAAACTCAACCTTGGTTCCGCTTTGAATATCAACACTGCTGATGGAAACGCCGTCATTCTCTTCGAAAACATTTACCGTAAAATTTTGACCGGGATCCTGCGGATTTTTTATAGCGGTATCAGTTGTCCCGTTAGTTTCATACAATGTGGGACTAGTTAGCAACTAACTCCTATCCCCACCATTATACCTTGTCAAGCGGTT
>JASEHX010000002.1:0-6261 GCA_030018645.1 Candidatus Margulisiibacteriota bacterium
CTAGAGGTCTTAGAGCTGACCGATTAATTCTCTCCCCAAAAGTTGTTCCGCGTAATTGAACTGCCATATTGATCCCCTCCCAAAGAAATTAAAGACAACTTGCCAAGGCGAAGGATTCTCTCCGCTTATTACAAACCGAACTGTTCAGCTAACTTTTTTAGAAATGGCAATGATTTTGCAATATGATCCAGCGAAATATTTGAATAAGAAATTCTAAAATATCCTGGACTCCCAAATCCCTTTCCAGGAACAAATAACAAATTATGTGCTAACGCAGCTTCAACAAATGCAACATCGTCAGGGATCGGGCTTTTTGGAAAAACGTAAAATGTTCCCTGCGGCTTAACAACAGCATAACCATAATCAATTAGAGCGGCGTAAAGCAAGTCTCGTCTGGCTTGGTACTCGGCCAAGCCACCAGTCAACCCTTGCAAGTCTGCAACAAGCATTTGCATAAGAGCCGGGGCGTTTACAAAACCAAGGGCTCGAGAGGCGAACTCTGCCGCCTCAAGCACACCCTTAGAATCATTAAGCGAAGGATTGATGGCAAAATATCCTATGCGCTCTCCGGGAAGTCCCAGATCTTTGCTGTGAGATGTGGCCAGAAAGCTGTGAGGGAAAATATTTAAAACCGGCGGGACAACAGCCCCATCATAAACTAGTCCAGCATAGGGCTCGTCGGTAACTAAAAGAATATCATGGCCATATTCTTTTTCTTTTTTTGTAATAATTTCAGCCAGTTGCCTTAAGGATTCATCAGAATATACGGCGCCCGTAGGATTGTTGGGGTTGTTAATTAAAATTACTTTTGTTCTCTGAGTAATCTTTGCTTCAATTTGATCCAGATCGAGCTGAAAATCATTCCGTGTTGGGACGGGTACTAAATTGCCGCGATGACGACTAATGTAAAAATTATATTCACCGAAGTAGGGAGTAGGAACAATAACTTCGTCTCCGAGGTCTAAAACAATCTCAAGAATAATGCTTAATGCGCCGGCCGCCCCGACCGTCATTACAATATGGTTGGCAGTTAATGTTCCCTCCTCCAATTGCTGGCTTCGAGAAACATGTTCTGCAACCTTGGCTCGGACACTTTCAAAACCAGCATTGGGCATGTATCCATGCATACCCGCAGTTGGGGAGGCAACCAAATCTTGCAGTCTTTTCAACGCTATGCTTGGCGGTTCGATGCCGGGATTCCCAAGCGAATAATCAAAAACATTATGGGCGCCTTTTTCCCTTTTCAATTCACCAGCTCGTGTAAACATTTTTCTAATCCACGAAGCGCGCTGCATATCACTTCTAGTAGTTTCAGATAATATCAATCTTCCCATTTCTTAATCTCCTTTTTATACAATTATATTTCAGGATACCTCCGCTACTTTTCCTACAAGGTTTTATCTTTACCTTTTTCGGAAAATTTCACTTGATTTTAAGCCAAAGAAGGTGAAAGTTGGTAAATGATGTAAATTACCGTCAATAAAAGCAGTAGAAAAAACTATTTGATAGCTTGTGAATTTTCGCCGTTAGAAATATTTGCGGACACATTGAGTCCATTCGACCGCAGTCAAGCAATAATAAAGGCAAAAGACATTTACCCCTTAACAATCGCAACCGGTTTTAGCCGCGCTGCTTTCCTGGCAATCCCGGCCTTCTCAACAACGGCTACAACTTCATCTATATTTTTGTAAGCTTGGGGAGCTTCTTCGGCCAGGCCGCGCAGGGAGCCGGCCTGGATCTCAATTCCCTGGCTTTGCAAAGAGTTTTTTAATTCCTCTATGTTAATCTCTCTTTGAGCGGCATGGCGGGACATCCGGCGGCCCGCTCCGTGGCAGGTGGAGCCGAAAGAAACCTCTAAGCTTTTTTCGGTTCCCTCCAGCACGTAGGAGGCCGTTCCCATACTGCCTGGAATCAATACCGGTTGCTTGGGGAAAGCGCGAGTCGCTCCTTTGCGTTGGACGATGGCTTGACGTTTTTGGCCGTCAACAGCATATTCTTCGATCTTGGCAATATTGTGGGCCACATCGTAAAGCAAGCTTAACTTGCCGCCGGCATTGCCCAGTACTTTACTCCAAGCTTCGCGCGCCTCTTCAGCAATTAACTGGCGGTTGGCCCAGGCAAAATTGGCGGCGGCGGACATGGCGCGGAAATAATTCTGTCCTTCAACGGAAGAAAACGGCATACCAGCTAACTCTGGGTCGGGCAAATGGATACCCGCGCTTGGCATGGCTTTTAACATGACGCGGATGTAGTCAGATGCCACTTGGTGGCCCAAACCGCGAGAACCAGTATGCATTAGGATTACAATTTGATCTTGGAAGAGTCCCATCGCGGCGGCGCTATCGGCGTCAAAAATTTCAGCTACGCGGTCTACTTCTATAAAATGATTGCCGGCGCCCAACGTCCCCAATTGGCCGCGGCCGCGCTCTTTAGCGTGATTGGAAAGCATGGCAGGATCGGCTTCTTTTAAACTTCCCAAAGATTCAATCTTTGGCAGATCTTCCTGCAAAGCGTGTCCTTTTTCCACCAGCCATTTGACGCCTTTTGTAAGGACGGCATCTAGTTCTTGGTTGCTCAATTTTAATTTGCCGCCTTTTCCCACGCCGGAAGGGATAGCGTGATTGAGGGCGGCGGCTAAATTGGCCAGCTGCGGCTTAATTTCAGGAAAATTTAATTCAGAAAGCAGAAGGCGAACTCCGCAATTAATGTCGTAGCCAATCCCGCCGGGAGAAATCAGTCCGTCAGGATAGACGGTAGCTACGACTCCGCCGATGGGAAAGCCGTAGCCCTCATGAGTGTCCGGCATGGCTAAGGCAGCTTGTATTATCCCAGGCAAGGTTGTGGTGTTGATTAATTGCTGGATAGACCGATCACGCAGGATATCATTGAGCAGTATTTCTGAAGCAAATATTCGGGCGGGAACCCGCATATCCGAGCGATAACTTTTTGGGACCTCCCAGAGCCAATCGTGGATTCTATGCAAATCTTTGATTTTCAACGGCATTATACTCAGGCATGGTTTCGGCCGGCATTTTTTCGCCCAGCAGCATTTCCAAAATCCTTTCCAAATCGTCTTTCGAATAATATTCAATCTCTATCCGCCCGCGGTCGGATGTGCCGTGGGCTTTTACTTTGGTGCCAAAAAAAGTAGTCAGTTTTTCCACAATGGCGTTTAATTCTACGTTTTGGGTATAAGCGCGTTTGCGGCCGCCTTTGGCCTTGGGTTTTTCGGTGGTCGGCGCCCCACGGACCAAAACTTCTACGTCGCGGACGTTTAAATTGTGCTGGATGATTTGTTTCCAGACCTCAATTTGCTTTTCGGCCCCTTCAATGGCCAGTAACGCGCGGGAATGGCCGACCGTAATTTCTCCTTTGCGCAAACTATGTTTGATCTTTTCCGGTAAACTTAAAATGCGCAGCATATTGGCAACTACCGTACGGCCTTTGCCCACTTTTTTGGCGGCTTCTTCCTGCGTCAGGGAAAACTCCTTGATCAATTGGGCGTATCCTTCAGCTTCATCCATAGGATTGAGGTCTTCGCGCTGGAGGTTTTCAATTAAGGCCAGCTCCAGCGATTGCTCGTCGGAAAATTCTTTGACAATGGAAGGGAGGCTGGTGAGGCCGGCCAGTTTGGCGGCGCGAAAACGCCGCTCGCCCGCTACAATTTCGTATTTGCCGCCGCGCAAGCGGGTCAAGATGGGCTCAATCACCCCTTGTTCTTTAATCGAATTAGCTAAATCTTCCAGTGCATCTTTTTGGAATTCACTGCGCGGCTGGCGCGGGTTAGGAACAATCTTGGTAATTTCAATATTTACAATTGTTCTCCCACCGGTAAAAACCGATCCCTGCGGAATTAACGCCCCTAACCCTTTTCCTAATCCTCTTTTATTAGAAGTGGCCATCATCCAACACCTCCCGGCACCCACCTGCGATAAATCTTCGGTGGGTAATTATAAATTGTCAACCAACATTTCTCGACATAAACTCTCATAAGCCTCGGCCCCTTTTGAGGCCGGATCGTAAAAAATAATCGGCTGGCCAAAGCTGGGGGCTTCGGCCAAACGGATGTTGCGGGGAATCACCGTTTTGAAAACCTTACTGCCAAAATATTTGCGGGCTTCTTCGGCCACCTGGGCCGACAACAGGGTGCGCGGGTCGAACATAGTAAGGATGATCCCGCGGATTTTAAGGGTTGGGTTTAAATTTTCGCGAATGAGTTCTAAGGTATGCGTCAGTTGACTAATTCCCTCCAGGGCGTAATATTCGCATTGGATGGGGATTAAAACTTCATCGGCGGCGGTGAGGGCGTTGACGGTTAAAAGTGAAAGCGACGGCGGACAATCAATAATGATTATCTCGTATCTGGAACGAATACTTTCTAGGGCGTCTTTTAGCCTGGTCTCACGGTGGTCAATTGTCACCAATTCCACTTCCGCCCCGGCCAATTTGGGCGTAGAGGGAAGAATGTCCAAATTAGCAATGGAACTGCTTTGGATAATTTCCTGCGCCGGCAGGCCGTCAATCAAAACATCATACAAGCAGCGCTGAATCGTAGAGCGATCGATGCCGACGCCGACGCTGGCGTTGCTTTGCGGGTCAATATCGATCAGCAGGATTTTTTTGCCGAAGGTAGCCAAGTAAGCCGCCAAGTTGACGGTAGTGGTGGTTTTTCCCACTCCGCCTTTTTGGTTGACAACGGCTAATGCAACTGCCATAACAAAACAAGTATAACATAGTATAAACCCCAAAATCGCCTTGATGGCAAAAATCAAGAAGATATGTAATAATATAAAACAAAGAGAGCAAAGGGATGAAAATAGAAGAATTATTAAAATTAAATGAAGGAGTTTGTTTGGATTTCAAAGAAAAACTTCCTTCTCCCGATGATTTGGCAAAGCTTCTGGTCGCTTTTTCAAATACTAAAGGCGGGAAAATAGTTATTGGCGTTACCGATAAAACCCGTATGATTAAAGGGTTGGAGCTGGATTTGAATGTTGAGGAATATGTGATGAATGTGGCTTCCAATAATTGCGTGCCGCTCATATCTCCCTCCCTTGAATTTATTAGTCATCAAAACAAGCTAATTGCCGTGGTTGAGGCGCCGGTTGGAGAGCAAAAGCCGTATCAGGTAAAAAAGCTTGGGGTGGAAAAAGGCGTTTTTGTTCGGATAGGATCTACCAATCGATTGGCAGATAAAGCCTTGAGGGCCGAGCTAAGCAGAGAAAGTCGCAATATTACCTTTGATAAATTAGCGGTAGGTATGGCTGATTTCAATGATTTTAACCTTGAAAAAGTAAAGCGTTATCAAGAATTGAAAGAAAGACGATTGGGTACCCCTCCTGAAAAAATCAACGAGGATTACTTAGAAAAAATAGGCGCTTATAAAAAAGCAAACGGCAGGAGAGTTCCGACAATTGGCGGATTGCTTCTGTTTGGCAAAGAGCCCCAGTCCGTTACTGATTTGCCGAGGGCAATTATTAAAGCGGCAAGGTTTAGAGGAAAGGGCAAAAGTTACATAATTGACCAGACGGTAATCGAAAACGCTCTTCCTGAGCAAATTGACCATGCGGTGCAGTTTATCCTTAAAAACATTAAGATCAGCGGTAAGGTTAAGGGGTTGAAGAGACAGGACAAGCCTGAATATCCCGTAGCGGCTCTTCGTGAAGCAATTACTAATGCGGTTGTTCATCGAGATTACTTTTTGGCTGATTCAATGGCTATTTCTATTGTAATATTTGATGATCGCATTGAGATAGAAAGTCCGGGAATGCTGCCCCAAGGCGTGACGGTTGAAAATATCAAAGAGAAACAGCGGACCCGAAACCCTTTAATTGCCAGGATACTATTTGAAATGGACTATTTTGATGAATGGGGGCGAGGAATTGAGCGGATGCTTAATGCCATGAAAGATGCCGGTTTACCCGAGCCAATATTTAAAGAGGACACGCTTTCCTTTCTTGTTATCTTGAAAGGAATTAAAAGTAAAAGTAAAATTAAAAGACGTAAAGCGCCTGCGACGGCTCCGGCTAAATTTGCTCTCAATGAAAGGCAAAAATGGGTGGTAAATTATCTTTCAAAACATGGCAAGATTACAACTAAGGAGCTCAAAAACAAATTTAAAAATGTAAGCTTGATAACGACTAAAAGAGATTTAGCGCGCCTTCGAGAAAACAAGAAAATCGAATTTCGAGGAGCATTAAAGACGGGACATTATGCGCTTGCCAAATGATACTATAAATGATACTATAAATGATACTATAA
>JASEHX010000002.1:6271-38275 GCA_030018645.1 Candidatus Margulisiibacteriota bacterium
ATTTGGGGTTGGTTTATGGGAAGAATTGTGAAAAAAAATAGTTATTTGCTCATTATTTTTGTTGTTGGATTGTTGTTGCCCTCTTATTTTACCGATATTTCCTTTGCTGATGAATCCTACTCAACCTGGCTCAAGTCATATTTAAAAGGACAGGCCGATCAAGCCGCCGCTAATGTTAAAACCGTCCAGCCAATTTATACAATGGTTGGGGTCTGGATAGAGAAACCAGCGGGGGCATCACTTGAATCCGGCGAAGAAGTTAGATATGAGGCCTCGGACATGTTGGTTGCGGAAGAATACCGCAAAAAATACGTTAATCTTTGGGGGAGGAAGACCGCTTACAATTTTGAAGGGTCGGGTTGGACCGGTCAATCGGTTGAAGAATTTACTTATAATTACCCCGAAGGCAGTCCTAATTATGGGGCCAGCTGCACTGCCGTATCTGACAAAAAGTGGGAAACGGTCCTGACTTTTCAACCAATTGATAAGAATACCCAATTTAAGATTACCAAGAAAAACGATGAAGTAGCAAAACATAAGGAGCAAGGGAATGTCCTTTATGAAATCCACAAAAGTGACAGCGGTTCGATCCTTCTTCCCAGTGAATTTAAATTAGGTGAGCCGGCCGTGGTTCGTTTTGAATCCGACCTTAATTCTAACCTGTATAGTTTTGGCCTGCGCGAATGGTTGAGCTGGGGCGTGCACGCTGACGGCGACGCCGACAAAAATTACTATAATCTTCCGGAGCTGCGTCCCAATATCCAACGGATCTATAGTTTTTTATTTGATCCCCAAACCATAATTGACAAAGAAGGCAAGGCAAAATTGTATTACATACCAATCTTGACCGAAGGATCGACCAGCGAATGGGACAACGATGATATCAGTTCATTTACTTATCAATCCACTTTTGAACATCAGCCGTACTATGATTTGAAAAACCCAAAAGAGGAATATAATGCCTGCCTCTCCATCCCTTCGCCATCATCCTATCCAATTGTATTTGTGCAATATTCCCTGGGGAATCGCTCGCGTTTATGGAAGTGCACCCCGCTTGAACTGCCTGCCATAGAAGTTAGCGGCGATGGGGCCGGCGAAGTTTCTGCGCTCAAAGGCGAGCATGCCCGCTTGATTGACGAACTAAAAACTATTTTGCAAAAAGAACCGCCTGCCCCCAAAAAAGATGGTTCTTCCGAAGCTATAGCGGCACAGCTGGCTGAATCCCGGAAAAAATTCGATGAGGAAATAATCAATAAAGACCAGGAAATTCGCAGCGTTGAGAAGAAATATTTTGACGCTTTATCAACCTGTTATGGGTCGGCGAATGAAGCTGGTTTAGCCGCCTTGCGCGAAGCCCTGCGCACGGAAGCTGTTTGCCTTAGCAAAGCCCGCACTGAAGCTATCGATGAAATGCGCGAGCAAAGTTTCCGCTTTATACCAAATTCTGCCTACTTCCGCTGCCGCCGCTATTACGAGGCCTATTTTAAAGACCTAAAACAAATCCTCAATATTTGGAGCAATGTCAACCGGATGGAAATATTGCGGCTCGATATGCTAATTTCTGAACTCCTTAAAGGCCGCGCCGCACATGAGCCAGATTGCAGCGATATGGAATTGCTTTCTCTTCAAAACCAATTGAAGAATGTTTATGTTGACGAGGCCGTTATCCATTCAGCGCGTGAACAATGCATGGCAGAAGACACGTTGGACGGCCGCGACAGTTACGGAGCAGCTTTGGCGGAAGCCCGCAAACAAAACCTGAAACAACCATGGCATAACGATTTCATAAAAAGACAGAGCCAGCGGGCAATTTACGGCACACAATATCTCATGGGAACCTTTGGGACTTTGTGGACCGTAGTGATTGACAGTATCAACCGTATCCGCAGCGCTCCTGCCAAGCTCTTAGGCGCCACTTCGTTTATCAGCGACATGCACTCTTCCACCGACAAATCAATCAATGACGTGCGCACCAAAATCGCCAATCGGTTGGCGGTTATTGACGCGCTTTACTCGATGGGACCCGATGGATGCAAGTGGATGGGGGCTTTTGCACGGGGAGATGATTTGCTCCCCCCCGAAGGCATTAACGGTAAAATTGCGAGTGATATGGAAAACGACCGCACCTTTCACGAAGCCAGCGGCGGCGGCCTCATGCGCCTGGCCGCCTGTTATGAAATGGAAAAAGCGCCGCGGTTGGAATGGGAATACCGTATTGAGCTAAAACACGGCAAGCTATGCTGGGCCGACATGCGTAAAACATTGTATTTGCGCGAAGTCCGTAAGGAAAGCGGCGAAGATCCTCTGCTGCGGCGGATGGTTGATCCTATGGGAGCAGTTAAAACCTCTGCCGCACACTACATTGGGAAGCAATACGACGGCGCCGAAGATTATTTGAGCGAGCGCAAAGGACAATTAATGGAAATGGAAGGACTGCTCCCATTGTTTAAAAAAATTAATTTCGATTTAGATATCGGCATTACTAAATATCCAACCATCAACCAAACCCACGCCGCGCTTTGCCAGAATAATCCTGACTACATGAAATTCATGCAATCCTACCGTATGCTTTGGTCGCGCGAGCGCGAAATTGAGCTTTTTGCCGCCATGTCCACTGCCGAGACCAGTTCCGAGCGCGAAGAATACGAATTTAAACTCGATTTATTGAAGAATATTACCCAGCGCGAAGCCATTCCGGATTTTATCCGCATTTTAAAACAACAGCTTTCTGATAAAATCGCGGCATCCGACTTTGACGGTGCTCTCATCCTTGCCCGGCAGATTGAAGATGTAGCGACCGTGGAAGCAAAAGGATTAACTAAATGGCTTTCCCAAGATTTTGCCTGGGAACAAGCCAAGGAAGTAGGCATCAACACGGCTGTATCAATTGGGAATCAGGGCTTATACGCGGCCTTTTTTGCCCGCTACCTTAGTCCGGCGGCAGTGCGCAACCAACCGGTTAGCTTTTCAAATATCAAAAAAGTTTTCTCAACCTGGAAGGGCTTTGGCGGGATGCTGGAGTTCACCTGGGGACAGGTTAATCCGTTTGCCAACTTGATGAAAACCATGGAGCCTAAAGAAATGGCTGTTGCCCTGGCAAAAACTACTCTCACCGGATTAGAACAAGTCACGCAGGAGCAAATTAAACAAAGCATTTTTATCGGTTATTTCGGGTTGGACGAAAAATACGCCGATTTTCTGGCGAATGTAGTAATTAATTTTGAGCAGATGCAAAGGGAGGATCCGACTTCTCTGACCAGTCGCACCGCGCGCAATCTCTTGCGCCAGCTTGATGCCTACACGCCCGATGTCATTAATCTTCCCGGCTGGCAAAGAATCATGAAAAGCCGCGTCAGGATGCGCGAATATTGGATGACTATGGATGCTTTGGCGCAACTGGAAAAGATAAAACTGCAAATGCAAGACGCGCGTAAAAGCAAAAAAGTGGACCTGCCAAAATTATCCGCGCTGGGCAGCAAATTTGGCAAAATCATGCTGAAGATCCGTTTAGCTATCAGTCCGCTGAACGCGGAAACAATCCGCTTAACCATGGATGATTATCAGCAAAAATTATCGGCGGCCAAAACTCCGATTGAAAGGGTTGCTGCTCACTCCGAACTGTTCCGGACCATGCCCTTTGCGGCATTGGTCAGCGCTAAAAAAGCAGGCAATTTGCCTAAAGATATGGAAGCGAAAATTGACCTGGCCCGCCGAGACGTGCTAAGCACCATCCAAACCGAATTTCTCAAGGCCTATCCAGGAATGGCGCCTTATATTGAACGCTACATCTATACTGGATCGGGAGCGCGGGATACTTGGCCGGAATACAAGAAGATCAGCAGTGATCTTGATTTTACCCTTGTCCTGCGGGCAGGTGTGGACATAAAAATTAAAAATAATATTAAACAGGCCTTTGATGCTTTCTTTGAAAAAACCGCTAAGTTCCCGCCCGAAGAATTTGATGTGCATTCTTTTGTGGATGAGCGGCCTAACCTTGCCTGCCGCGGTGAAACTGCCGACCAATTAATTGCCCTGGTAAAAGACCCGTCCCAAGCGGGAAAATTATCGGCCGAAACACAGAGAAACATCGAAACCCTGCTGGCTGATTTGGGCGATCCTGAACGCTACTTGTCTACCGGGGCTGTGCGCTTTTTAAATTATTTAAACAAACTGGGCGGTCGGGTAAAAAAACCAGTTGGAGGAAAACTTGAAAATGATGATACTTATCAGGCCGAATTGTATAAGGATGTAAAATTTGAACCCTGGATGGGACTTGAGATAGTGCTGGACAACCTCAAGTTAATTGAGGCTCATGCGCCTAAAGACCGGCTGGAATATGCTGGTTCGGTCTCAAAGTACGCCCTGCGTATTCTTTTAGCCCGCATTATCCAATCTGATGCAGGGCTGGAAATGATCAATAAACTCGATATTGCTGAAATTGAAAAGAATTTGGAAACTACGGGCGGGATCCACGGCGAGTTTGTACGGATTGCCGAATCATTGGGAGGGAAATTCAGCGATTCACAGCTAATGCTCTTTAGAGAATTAAACCTCAAAAAACAAGGCAAAAGCTGGGGAGAAGTATTAGCTGAACGCAACGGCGGAAAAATCATGGATAACGATGATCCGGCCCTAAATGCTGCCATTGAAAAACATGCGGCCGAAGTAGAGACCTTTATGCAGGAGTCGATCCGCGAAACGGCGGTAACCCACGCAACCGAAATGAAAAAAATATCTGACGCGGTTCAGGAAACATCGGATCCATCTGCCCAAAAGGCCTTGCTTGATAAATACCGTGAAATCCTGTATTCAACTGCAACCGTGTGGGATGCACTGCCTGAAAACCTGCGCAAAAATGTAATTGCCGCTTCGCCCGGCATGGATGAAGTTTATCGAGCACTGGAAGATGTGCGGCAATTCTTCGAGCAAAAAAGAATTGACCTTATCCGCAATTATAATCCTTTCCAAAAATCGGGTGAGGTTCCCAAAGGAGATTAGAATAATGGCAAAAATTCTATTAGTTGAAGACCAGGCCAGCATGCGCTCTTTGTTTTCGCAGTTATTGCAGGCCAAGGGGCATACCGTGGTTTTAGCGGAGGACGGCGAGGAAGCATGGGATATATGCACCACGGAAAAAGAAAACTTTGACTTGGTATTAACTGACGTCAATATGCCCCGCTTGGACGGTTATGAATTCCTAAAAAGGACGCGCCAGCATTTTCCCGGCGTAAAAGTAATTCTAATAACCGGCGCCAACGAAGAAGCAGCCGCAGTAATTTGCCAAGAATATAAAGCCGACGGGCTGATCACTAAACCCTTTGTAGTAGAAGAAGCAATTAGTTTAATTGAGAAAGTATTGCAGCCATGAAACGGAGCGTTCCCTTGCTTTCTCCCGGGAAAAATTTCGAAAATCTCCTGTCAATTGTGCGGCAACTGCGCCAAAAATGTCCCTGGGACCGGGAGCAAACTTTTGAAAGCTTAAAACCCTATTTAATTGAAGAAGTCCACGAAGCCATTGAGGCCATTAACCATAAGAATTATCCCCATTTAGCCGAAGAAGTCGGCGACATGCTGCTGCATATTGTCATGCTTGCGGTCTTGGCTGAAGAAGCCCAGGTTTTCAATATTAACGACGTGATTAACCACATTTCGGCCAAAATGGTGCGCCGCCATCCCCATGTCTTTGGGCAGGGAAAAGCCAAGACCAAGGAACAAGTGCTCAAAAATTGGCAAAGGATCAAACGGGCAGAGGCAAGAAAACGCGAAAAATGATATAATAACAACTAATTATGACCTCTACCCTGAAGCCGATCCCAAGCCCGCCCGAAAATAATGCGAATAAAGCCAACTGGAAGAATATTTTTATTTATTTGCTGATTCTCCTGGCGGCGGTCGGAATTATAGCGCCGCTTTTCCCGATTGAGCCCCCGTCCAAAGAAATCACCTTTTCAGAATTCTTGGACAAACTTGACAAAGGGCAAGTGAAAGAAGTTACTATTGCCGGCGATGTTGTGCGCGGTGTATATACGGATAAAAAGCATTTTAATGCCCGGGCCTTAAATTATCCCAACCTGGTTTCTACCCTGCGGCAAAAAAATGTGGCGATCAAAGTTGACACGCCGGTTGAAGCCAGTTGGTTGTGGAACCTGGCCGCCCAGCTCGTTTTTCCGGTGGCCTTTTTTGGTTTCTTGTGGTGGATGATGGTGCGCCAGGCGCAGGGCGTCAACCAGCAGGCCATGGCATTCGGGAAAACCGGCGCCCGGCCGCTGACCGGGAAGGTTAATGTCACTTTTCAAGACGTAGCGGGGGTAGATGAGGCCAAAGAAGAATTACACGAAATAGTTGACTTCCTAAAAACTCCTGAAAAATTCCAAGCCCTGGGCGCTAAAATTCCCAAGGGTTTGCTTTTAATGGGTGCGCCAGGGACGGGAAAAACATTGTTAGCCCGCGCCATTGCGGGGGAGGCAGGGGTTCCTTTCTTTTCCATGTCGGGCTCTGATTTTGTGGAGATGTTTGTAGGGGTGGGGGCGGCTCGCGTTCGCTCCTTATTTGACCAAGCCAAAAAACAAGCCCCTTCCATCATATTCATGGACGAAATTGATGCAGTGGGGCGGCAAAGGGGGGCGGGGTTGGGCGGAGGGCACGACGAAAGAGAACAAACTTTAAACCAGCTTTTGGTGGAAATGGATGGCTTTGATCCCAAGGCCAACGTTATTGTGGTGGCGGCCACTAACCGGCCTGATATCTTAGATCCGGCTCTTTTGCGTCCCGGGCGTTTCGACCGCCGAATAGTGCTGGATAAACCTGATTTAAAGGGGCGGGAAGGGATTCTCAAGATCCATGCCCGCGGCAAACCTTTGGCGTCCGACGTTGATTTAAATATGGTGGCCCGGCGCACGCCCGGCTTTACCGGAGCAGACCTAGAAAATGTTTTAAACGAAGCGGCCATTTTAGCCGCGCGGGTGGACAAAAAACAAGTCAACATGGAAGAGGTGGAAGAATCCATTGACCGCGTTTTAGCCGGTCCCGAAAAGAAAAGCCGGGTCATATCGGACAAAGAAAAATCAATTGTTGCCCATCATGAAGTGGGACATGCCGTTCTTTCCAAAGTCCTGCCCCATGCCGATCCGGTGCATAAAATTTCAATCCTGCCGCGTGGTTTAGCATTGGGCTATACTCTCCAGCTTCCCGAACAGGACAAGCATTTGGTCAGCCGGGGGGAAGCCCTTGACCAAATTACGGTCATGCTGGGCGGGCGAGTGGCCGAAGAGCTCATTTTTGGCGAGATAACTTCGGGAGCGCAAAATGATTTGGAGCGCGCCACCGAACTGGCCAAAAAAATGGTCTGCGAATTTGGCATGAGCGAAATGGGCTTGCGCACTTTCGGCCGCAAAGACCGGCAGATATTTTTAGGCCGCGATATTGCCGAGATGAAAGATTACAGCGAAGAAACCGCGGACAAAATTGACATCGCTATGAAAACTATTATTGACCAATGTTATATTCGGGCCAAGGAAGTTTTGACCATGAACCGTGAAAAGCTGGATACGATTGCAAAAAGCTTGATGGAAAAAGAAAGCTTGGAAAACCACGATTTGGAAGAAGCTTTAACCGGCCTTATCAGTCCCAATGTCTAAACTGGTTGAATGCGTTCCCAATTTTTCCGAAGGTGCGGATTTGGCGCTGGTGGATGAAATTGTCGCCGCGATCAAAACCGCCAAAGTCCTGAATGTCCACTCCGACCCCGACCATAACCGCTCGGTTGTAACTATTTTAGGTGAGCCCGATGCCGTAATGCTGGCGGCGTTTTCACTGACCGAGCGGGCGGTCCAGCTTTTAGATATTAATGAGCACGTTGGCGAACATCCTTTTATTGGAGTTATGGATGTTATCCCTTTTATCCCGGTCAAAGAAATTTCTATCCCCGCAACAGTGGCCCTGGCAAAAGAATTGGCGGGTGAGCTTTGGAACAAATTGAAACTGCCGGTCTATTTTTACGGTGCGGCGGCGGTTAATCCCAATCGCAAAGAACTGCCCGCGGTTCGTCGCGGAAGCTATCCGCCGGATGTGGGGAGTGGTTTGCATCCCACGGCGGGGGCGGTGGCGGTAGGAGTAAGGGATTATCTGATTGCTTTTAATGTTAATCTAACTACCAATGATTTATCAATTGCCCAATCGATTGCCAAGAACATCCGCGAAAAGAGCGAGGGACTGCCGGGGGTGCGGGCGCTGGGAATTGACCTGAAAAGCCGCGGGATCACTCAAGTTTCGATCAATATCACCGACCACAAAACAACTTCGCTAAAACAAGTTTTTGATGAAGTAAAAAGATGGGCTAAAGAATATCAAGTAGGCATCATCGAATCCGAGCTGGTGGGGATGCTGCCGCAAGCGGCCGTTTTTCAAGGGATGAAAAATCTGTTAAAGTTAAGAAATTATTCAGATGAATATATATTATCAAACTAGCTTCTTCGTCTGCTAGCGTGTTTTATTGCGTGTTCAAGCAAACACAGCTGATCTTCAGCCTGGGCTAATCCAACTGATAAGCGGATCATTCCACCGTCAATTCCCCAAAGTTCCTTTTCTGCTGGCGCTACGGTCGCATGGGTGCCAAGAAATGGCATTTCAATTAACGAACTTATTCCTCCCAAACTTACAGCATGTTTTATAACTCCCCCGCCATAGCGCGCAACGTAATTTATGATTCTTTCGGCACGCGCTGCGCGGATAGCTTCTGTTTTTCCAGCCGGCGTAAAAGCAACCATGAATCCAGGGGCAAAAGTGTTATCCCACGAAGTAAGCAATCTTTGTGCAATTGAGAAATAAGAAGACGAAGCTAGCCCTGGGTAGTTAACTCTGCTGATATCAGGATTACCTGCAAGAGCAGCGGCAATAGTTTGGGCATTTCCAGTCATTCCACTAAAGCGATGATACAAGGTTGGCAAGCCCCGCGTAAGAAGAGTATGCACTTGTTCTGGCGCAGGAACTCCCCCAGTGTCCTTTCTAAACAAGAATAAACTTGGCCATTGGGCTTTAGGAACAATGGCAACCCCGGCCATTTCTTGGGTGAATCCGCCAAGGGCCTTGGTACAGGAATGGACCACCATATCCGCACCATGGAGCAAAGGATTATCGCCAGCCGGGGTTTGGAAGGTATTATCAACTATGATCACAATATTTGGTTTTTTCTCTTTGGCCAAGCGAGAAATAGTTTCTAAATCGTAAACTCTAAGGTCAGGGTTGGTTACGGTTTCAAAATAGAGAACTTTGGTTTTGGGGTTCATTGCCCTAATGGCTTCTTCGGGATTGGATAAATCTAGGATATGGACATTATAGCCCCGTTTTTTTGCCAAGCCAGAGAAATAATTGTCAGTACAGCCATACAAAGGCTTTGAGGCAGCAACAATATCTCCTGGATCTAGCTGAAATTCAAGAACGGAATTAATGGCACGCATGCCGTCGCTAAATGCCAGCGCCCAATGTGTTGCTGGGGTAACCCCTTCTGCTATAACCATTGCCCAATTGAAGGCGACCTCAACTTCAGATCCAATTCTGCGATAGATATGACAAAGGCCGGCAACTTCATCCATGGTGGTTGGGTTAAATTCCAGGAGAGATTGAAATGCTCTGGCCATATCTTTAGCTGAAGCAGCTTTAACCGTGGTTGCAACTGGTATTGGCCAAACGGCATCAACATATCGTGCACCTTTGGGGATAGGCGGCGAAGCTAACATCGCCATAGCGGTACTGCGATGAACGTCATAAGGGGTCATCCTTCTTATAGTTGGTGTTAGCATGGTTCTTTTCTCCAGACATCTCACCTGGCTTCGCGAGCCTTTGTTTGCACTCAAGAATTCTTCGGCAGGGAGCGTAATAAATTTCACTCACTTTTATAAATATAGTATAATCATGTTATGCTCCGCAAAATTATTAGATTCCCTCATCCGGTCTTGAAGAAAAAAGCCAAAGCGGTCAAAAGGGTTACCACGGAAATTGTGCGGCTAATTGACGATATGATCGAGACCATGCAGAAAGCGCCGGGGGTGGGATTAGCGGCGCCGCAGGTGGGCGAATCAATTCGCGTCATCGTCGCAGATATCGGCACAGGAGCCATTGCCGTAATCAATCCCAAAATAATCAAGAAAAGCGGCAAGCAGTGCCTTAATGAAGGATGCCTATCACTGCCCGGAGTAGAAGCCCCGGTGGAAAGAGCTGCCCATGTCATTGTAACCGGCCTTGACCGCACCGGCAAAAAAGCAACCATCGAAGCCAAAGAATTATTGGCCACTATTTTACAGCACGAAGTTGACCACCTGGAAGGTTTGGTGCTGGTTGACCGCGTCAGCGACCCCAGTTTAATCAAGCATGTTCCCCCTGCCAGCGAAAAGAAGGAAGAACTAATCTAATGCGCCTTATTTTCATGGGAACGCCGGTCCCGGCGGCAAAAATATTAGAAACCCTCATTGCTTCACAACAGCATGAAATTGTTGGTGTGATCACCCAGCCCGATCGGCCCAAGGGAAGGGGATTAAAGCTGGCATTCTCACCGGTCAAAGAAACAGCTTTACACCACCAGCTAAAACTTGAACAACCCGATAAATTAAAAGATGGAAAGATGGTTAGATGGATAGATGGTTTGAAGCCAGATGTGATTGTCGTAGTGGCGTATGGAAAAATATTACCGCGGGAAATATTAGATATCCCTAAATATGGCTGTATCAATGTCCATGCTTCACTTTTGCCCAAATATCGAGGGGCAGCACCGGTCCAATGGGCTTTGCTGAACGGCGAAAAAGAAACCGGCATTACCATTATGCGTTTAGATGAAGGAATGGATACCGGCGATATTATTCTGCGGGGAAAAATAATTATTGACGATGACATTAATGCCGAAAAATTACTGGAGAAATTATTTGATCTTGGCGCGCCGCTGCTGCTTTCTGCCCTGCAGCAAATTGAAAAAGGAACTGCCGAGTATCAAAAGCAAAATGACGGCCAGGTTACTTTTGCTCCTAGTTTAACCAAGGAAAGCGGTGAGATTGACTGGCGCAAATCAGCGCCAGAAATTCACAACCGCATCCGTGCGCTGGTCCCCTGGCCGTCCGCGCACACATATTATCAAAAGAAAGCACTAAAGATTTTAGCGTCGAAAGTAAATGGTCCCGTTTTAGAGAAAGGCGGGCATCCCGGAGAAATTATCCAAATAGTTAAGGGAATCGGCTTTGTGATAGCGTGCGGACAAGGGCATCTTTTGGTTACCGAAGTCCAGCCCGAAGGCGGCAAAGCCATGTCCGCCGCGGCTTTCAGCTATGGTCACGCCGTGAAAAGCGGCGAAACCCTTCCCAGTTAGGGCAAAAATCAGCTATTGACACCACCATGGATGGTGTGGTAAATTTCTACTTACCCTAAATCTATGAAATGCCCATTCTGCCAATACGAAGAAGATAAAGTGCTTGAATCCCGCGAAATAGAAGAAGGTGGGGCGGTTCGTCGGAGAAGGGAATGCCTTTCCTGCCGCGGCCGGTTTACCTCATACGAGCGGGTAGAAGAAAAGCCGCTGATGGTTATTAAACGCGATGGCCGCCGCGAAGCCTTTAACCGCGAAAAAATTTTAGGCGGGATCCACCGCGCCTGCGAAAAAAGGCCGGTGCCCACGGCCATGATCGAGCAAATGGTAGATGAAATTGAAAAAGAACTGCACCGCAAAGAAGGACGCGAAGTGACCGCTGCTACCATTGGCCAAATGGTAATGGATAAACTGCAGGACACCGATAAAATTGCTTATATCCGTTTTGCTTCGGTGTACCGCAAGTTTGAAGATGTTTCCGACTTCATTAAAGAAGTAGCAGAAATCAGTCCCGCACTTTCTTATACAAATGAACCAGCTTTAAAAAGTGCGGGGAGGAGGGTAGAATAATGGTTAAGGAATTATTGGTGGATGAAATGAAAAGTATAAACGATGCGACCGACATGGCCCTGTTTGTGCGGACATCTTCCGAAGATATTGTCGGCTGGAACCGCGAAAAAATTGTCGCCGCCCTGATCCGTGAAACCAGCGTTGACCCCGAAATTGCCGAAGTCATCGGCCAAGAAGTGGAAGAACAGATCATGCGCCTCAACCTGCGCACGGTTACCGCTCCCCTAGTGCGCGAACTGGTGGACGTAAAACTGCTGGAGCACGGCTTGGAAGAAGCCCGCCGCCGCCACACCCGCCTCGGCTTCCCGCTTTATGATGTTAAAGAAATTATCTTCAGCCAAAACAAGGAAAACGCCAATGTGCCGCACGGTCCCGAAGCTACCAATTTAACGCTGTCAGAAGGGATCAAAAAAGAATTCGCCCTCCTGCACGTTTTTACCCAGGATATTGCCGATGCCCACATGGTGGGCGACATCCATTTGCACGATTTGGGTTTTATCGATCGGCCTTACTGCAGCGGACAGTCAGTAGAGTATGTCAAAAAGTTTGGGCTTGATCTTCCCAATGCTTTATCCAATGCCCGGCCGGCTAAACACCCTGAAGTTCTGTTGGCGCAAATGGTCAAGTTCTCGGCGGCACTGCAAGGCGTCTTTGCCGGAGCGATTGGCTGGGACGCGGTTAATATTTTCTTTGCTCCGTTTCTAGTTGGTTTATCGGATAAAGAAATTTATCAACTTGCCCAGATGATGATTTATGAATACAGCCAGCAAGCGGTGGCGCGCGGCGGCCAGGCCATTTTCTCGGATATTAATTTATACTGGGAAGTGCCCAAACATTTTGAAAATGTGCCGGCCATCGGCCCGGGCGGGGAGTATACCGGAAAAACTTATGCTGACTACATTAAAGAATCTCAAAAATTTGTCTGGGCGCTGTTTGACGTCTACCGCGAAGGGGACGGGGCGGGAAGACCCTTCTTTTTTCCCAAACCCTTGGTGCATATGACCGAAAAATTCTTCAAAACTCCGGGACATGAAGAATTCTTACTGCATATCTCTGAAGTGGCAACCGAAATGGGCAACACTTATTATGTCTTTGACCGCGGCGATACCGCCAAAATTTCCGAGTGCTGCCGCCTGTCATTTAAACTGGAACAATCCGACCTTGACGATGCCAAGGAGCCCTGGCGGATGCGCTATTCCGCCCTCCAAAATGTTACTATCAACCTGCCGCGCATGGCTTACAAGGCCAAAGGATCGGACGATAAATTGTTTGAACTAATCGGCGCCAACTTGGAAATGGCCGCCCAAGCCCACATTCAGAAAAAAGCTTTTATTACCGAAATCTTAGCCAAAGGTCAGAGAGGGCCGCTTTCCATGCTGGCTATGCAGCGCGACGGGCAATCGTATCTTAGGATGTTTAGGGTAAGTTATTTGATGGGCATTTTGGGCCTCAACGAACTGGTGCAGGCCCACAAGGGAGTGGAACTGCATGCCAATGACGCGGCGCTAAAATTTGGCCTCAAAGTTATCTCGTTCATGAAGTTAAAATGCGAAGAATTATCGCGGCGCTATAACATGCACTTTGTCCTCGAACAAACCCCGGCCGAATCCACCGCCTATCGTTTTGCCAAGTTAGATATGGAACATTACCCCGAGCAAACCAGCCGCGTGGTAAAGGGACATAAAGAACAGAAGGAGCTGTATTACACCAATTCAACTTATTTTAATGTTTCCCATCCCATGAACCCGGCCGACCGGGTTAAAATGGAAGGCATTTTCCACCCCCTAATTGATGCTGGAGCGCTGACCCATGTTTGGCTGGGCGAATCAAAACCCAGCCCGGCTTCCATCGCCAATTTTGTGGTAAAAACTTTCCAGCATACCCAAAACGCGCAGATTGCTTTTTCGCCCGAGTTTACTTCCTGCAATGCCTGCGGTAAAATTGCCCGCGGCCTGCACGAAAAATGCTCCTATTGCCAATCGGAAAACATTGAAGGCATTACGCGCATTACCGGCTATTTTTCCAAGATTGCCGGCTGGAACAAAGGCAAAATCGGCGAACTAAAAGACCGTTATCGGGTGAGGGGAACAATATAGTGAAGACGGTAACCAGTAACCAGTTGCCGGTAACCAGTATCCCGCCGGCGGAAGATACGACGGACCTTATGGTTTTCGTCCGCACGTCAACGGATGATATTGTAGCGTGGGATAAAGATAAAATTGTCGCGGCGCTAGTGAAGGAAACCGGGCTTAGCCCCGAGATTGGCTCAATCATTGCCATAGAAGTCGAAAAACAGCTCCGCGCTATGTCGGTTAAAAACATTACTTCTCCTCTCATCCGCGAACTGGTAGACGTTAAATTGCTGGAATACGGCCTGGAAGATGCCCGCCGCCGCCACACCCGCCTGGGGGTCCCAGTCTATGATGTCAGAAAAATCCTTTTCCACAAGAATAAGGAAAACGCCAACACGCCGCACTCGCCGGAAGCCACCAACTTTACCTTGGCTGAAAATATCAAAAAAGAATTTGCTTTGCTCAATGTCTTTTCCCTGCCGGTGGCCGATGCCCATATGCGCGGCGATATCCATTTGCATGATTTGGGTTTTGTTGACCGCCCCTATTGCAGCGGGCAATCAGTTGAATACCTTAAAAAATACGGCTTAGATCTGCCGGGCGCCAAGGGCTGCGCCAAACCGGCGGAAGATGCCGATGAACTCATTTCCCATATTGTAAAATTTTCGGTAGCTTTGCACGGTTTCTTCGCGGGAGCGATTGGCTGGGATGCGGTTAATATGTTTATGGCCCCTTATCTGGAAGGGTACGGTTCTGGCCACGTCAAAAAACTGGCTCACAAATTAATTTCCGAGTTTGCCACCGCGGCGGCGGCGCACGGCGGCCAGGGATTATTTTCTGATTTAAACCTATACTGGGAAATTCCTAAGCATTTTGAAAATGTCCCGGCCATTGGGCGGGGAGGGGTTTATACCGGTAAAGCTTATGCCGATTACATTAATGAATCCCAGCTTTTTGCCAAAGCCATGTTTGAGGTCTACAAAGAAGGGGATGGCGTGGGCAGGCCGTTCTTTTTCCCAAAACCTTTGGTGCACATGACGGAAAGGTTCTTCAATACCGCCGGCCACGAAGAATTCTTAAATCTTATCTCGGCCGTGGCGGCGGAAATGGGCAACACCTATTTTGTCTTTGACCGAGGAGAAACCGCCAAGATCTCCGAATGCTGCCGTTTGTCTTTTAAGCTCGATTATTCGGATTTGCAGGATGCCAAAGAGCCCTGGCGCATGCGCTACTCGGCCATCCAAAATGTTACGCTCAATTTACCGCGCGCTGCCTACCTGGCCCAAAGAAGCGACGAAAAATTATTTAAGACCTTAGAGGAAATGCTAAACATTGCCGCCCGCGCGCACCGCGAGAAGAGAAAGTTTATTGAAGACCTGTTAAACGAAGGTCCCGATGGCCCGCTTTCGCTCTTAGCCACCGAGCGGGAGGGGGATTGCTATTTGCGCCTGCATCGCGTAACCCACCTGATTGGCGTGTTGGGCCTTAACGAGCTGGTGGAGTTTCATATGGGAAAACAGCTGCACGAAGCGCAGGATGCCCTGCGCTTTGGCCTGAAGGTCATTTCTTTTCTGAAATTAAAATGCGAAGAGCTGTCAGAAAAATACGACCTGCATTTTGTCCTGGAACAAACCCCGGCCGAATCCACTGCTTACCGTTTTGCCAAACTAGATATGGAGCATTTTCCCCAGCCAGCCCAGCAAGTGATCAAAGGCGATTTGGTTTCCGGCGAAATTTATTACACCAATTCGACTTACTTTAATGTGGGCTATGCCGTAAACCCGATTGATCGCGTCCAATTAGAAGGCCTGTTCCACCCGCTGATCGATGCCGGGGCGCTGACCCATGTTTGGCTGGGCGAATCAAAACCCGATCCCGCTTCCATTGCCAATTTTGTGATCAAAACTTTTAAAAATACCCAAAACAGCCAAATTGCTTTTTCGCCCGAGTTTACCGCCTGCCAAAACTGCGGGAAAACCGCCCGCGGACTGCACGATCAATGTCCATATTGTTCATCAGAAAAGATCGAAGGGATCACCCGTATTACCGGCTACTTTTCCCGGATCCCGGGCTGGAATAAAGGTAAAATCGGCGAATTAAAAAGCCGCTTTCGAAGTGAATTATAAGAGGAGGATCATTTTATGGCACTAGACAATCTGGCGGTAAAAGTTTTTGGGAAACCAGGGTGTGAGTTTTGTAAAACCACGGTTAAAAAATTTGAAACTTTTATGCAGCGTTGGGAAGTGGACACAGAAAAAGTCCAGCTCCAGTTTTTTGACATGGAAACGGTTGATGGGTTGGCGGAAGGGGCATTTTACAGCGTTACCAAGATTCCTTCAACCGTGATTGAAAAGGAAGGCAGTATCGCCGCCCGCTGGGACGGGAAAGTGCCGCTGTCCAGCGAATTTAAGGATTATTTTGGGGGAGTTGCGGATTCTGGGGAAATCACGGATAGTATTAATTAGTTTTTTGGTAAAACCAGTAAGGCATTGCTGACCCGCCGTCCGCCGCCGCAAACCGTTCGCCCATCCACTATCATAGTGGTGGATCCTCCGCCGTCGAGATTAAAGGCATTGACCGCTCCTAAGCTTTGTAAGAGCCTGGCCAATTCTTCTAAAGACGCTCCCAAGCTGGAAAGGGACGGATTACTGCGGTTTTTTTGGGGGGCGGCAACGGCAATCAAGATGAGTTCGTTATTCCGAGTAATGCCGACGGCCGTGCGGGCCGCCCGTTTTTCGGCCACATCCGCGCGAAATTTTTCTTCGTGCTTGGAAACATAGATGCGCCCGTTTTTTAAAAGGCGCGGGCCGCCGGAAATAAGATGCACCACTTTGCTCGGAGAAGTATGGTAAGGGATGATTTTAAATTGGGTCTCAATCACACTGCCGGCCTTAGCTGATTGGGCGGCAAGGTTGGCTTCATTTCCGCTAAGCGAAATAACGTAGCCGGTCGGCGGAATTTTACTGTTGGCTGGATTAATTTGTTTTATTTGGGAATCATCAATGACTAGCTCCAGCCCTTTTGCCGCTATGCCGGTGCGCTCCCCCCAAACCGGCGTATAAACAATTACATCCTCCGCATCGTGCTTCTGGTTAATGCCGGAAATTTTTATGATTTTCCCGTCTTCAAACCGGACAACACCCTTAATATATACGGTATCGATGTGCGGCTTGTTTTGGTCGTCAATGATGAGGGCGGTTCGGTCAAACACCGGCAGGGATACCAGCTCTTCATTGATAATCAAGGCGCCCAAGGGACTCCCGCTGTTGGCAAAAAAAGTGCCGTTGATGCCGGCCAGCGCATCGCTGTCGTCGGCCATATTTTTGACCTTATCAATATAAAAATGTTTGGACGTGCTGGCCGGCTTATTCCAAAAGGCCAGAAAACTAATGAAGGACTCAAGAAAGCCGGGTTTAAATTTTTTGGCCAAGACCGGTTCGACGCGGGCCTTGTTTGGATCAATTTTTACAACGGTTGCCATGAGGTTCCCCTTGGCCGAACCTTGTTTTATTTTTAAATATTCTACTCCGTCGCCCACCATGCCGCCGGAAACCATGTGTAAAAAGTCGCGGTCAAAATCAATTACCAGCCGCGGCGGCATACTTAACGAAAAGATCTTATAATTGACATCTTCCGAAAGCGGGATGGTGACGAGAAGGTCTTCGTCTTCTTTTTCAATTTGCAGGTAGCGCACCACCAGATCATTGAGGTCGACATAGCTGGGAATTTGGGAGCTGGCGGCCGTGTTTTTCAGGCGGATAATTATTTTTTCTCCGGCTTCCTCGGTGGCATAAGAAAAGTTTTCATCAAAATCAAAAACAATGCGGATATTTTCCGGATAGTAGCCGCAGCGCACGTGGTAAAGCGTAGAGGCAAAACAATGATTAACAAAGATTAGCGCGAAGATTAGTAAAACATATAGTCTTTGCATTAGAAAAGCTTTTGGTTGTTTTCTTTAATGGCTTTAGCCGAAACCTGCAGGGCGGTTTGCTCTTCAGATGAGAGCGGGATTTCCATAATTTCCTCCACCCCGTTTTTTCCTAATTTAGCCGGCAGGCCAATATATAAATCATTTAAGCCGTATTGTCCCGTAACTAAGACCGAGGACAGGATGCTTTCTTTTTTATCCTGTAAAATAGCTTCGGCCATGCGGGCGGCGGCGGCCGAAGGAGCATAATAGGCCGAGCCGGTTTTAAGTAAATTAACGATTTCCGCCCCGCCATTGGCAGTCCGTTGGACAATAGCATCAATTTTCTCGGGCGGCAAGAGTTGGGTGATAGGTTTGCCCGCAACGATGGTCTGACTGGGCACCGGGACCATCAGGTCGCCATGGGTGCCCAAAACAGTGGCTTTAACCTCGGCCATGGGAACGTTTAATTCTAGGGCAATGAAGGATGCCATCCGTCCGGCATCCAACAGCGGTGCCATGCCCATGACCCGCTGTGCGGGGAAACCAGAAATTTTCCAAGCCAAGTACGTCATTGCGTCCAAAGGGTTGGTAACGATAATTAAAACAGCCAGAGGAGAATACTTTTTAATGTTTTCCACAATGCCTTTGACGATGGCGGCATTTTTGTGAAGAAGGTCATCGCGGCTCATGCCGGGCTTGCGGGCTAAACCAGCGGTAATGACGACAATCTCTGAATCCTTCGTATCCGCGTAATCATTGGTTCCAACCACCCGGCTATTGTAGCCGCAAATCGGCCCAGCTTGGGTTATATCCAGCGCCTTGCCCTGCGGAATACCTTCGATAATATCCAATAAAACAACGTCTGCCAGGTTTTTTTCCGCCAGCCGGCGGGCGGTTTCCGCCCCCACGTTTCCCGCTCCAATGACGGTAACTTTTCTTTTCATACTTATAGCTTAACAAAATCTAGCCGTAGATTCAAACTTATGCTAAAATAACCGTATGCATCCTATCACCAAAGATATGACCATTGCGGAAGCGCTGAAGTTAAAGCCCGCCATTGCCCAGGTGCTAATGGCAAAAGGTATGCATTGTTTGGGCTGTGTGGTAGCACAAGGAGAAACTATTGAGCAGGCGGCCGAAGTGCATGGGTTGGCGGCTGATGAGTTGCTGGCTGAATTAAATGCTGAATTAAATAAGGAGTGATAGATGGCAATAGTTAAAGTATATTCAACCCCCGCCTGTGTCTATTGTGTGATGGCTAAAAAATTCCTAGCGGAGAACAATATCCCTTTTGAGGAAATTGATGTTTCCCTTAGCCAATCGGCGGCGCAGGAAATGATCAACAAATCAGGCCAGATGGGCGTGCCGGTAATTGACATTGATGGTAAAATATTTGTGGGGTTTGATCGGGCGGGCATCAAAAAAGCCCTGGGGTTATAAAAGAGGAGACAATTTCATGACCATTTCAGTTGATCAAGCGTTATGCTCGGGCTGCGGCATTTGCATTGACCTTTGCCCGGAAATCTTCACTTGGGGGGCGGATGGGAAAGCGCAAGCGGTAAAAGATGTTTGCGAAATCCACAACCCCGAAGAAGTGGCTGACCAATGTCCCATGGACGCGATTGATATTTAAGAAGGGAGAATAAGCATGGCAGATAATAAAAAAGCAGTAGTTGATCCCAATATTTGCACCGGCTGCGGAATTTGTGTGGATGTTTGCCCCAGCCAGGCGATTGAATTAGTTGATGGATTGGCAAAGGTTAACTCCGACAAATGCAATGGCGATGTGACTTGTGTTGATGCCTGCCCCGTGCAGGCCATAGCTATGCAGTAGGTTTGCCCAGCAGTAACAATAAAAGCGCGGCTATCTGCGAGATGGGCAATGTTTATTGATACATGCCACTTGACAATTATACTTCGTTATCCTATACTACATTATACTATATAGTATAATGCCAAATAGTATAATATGGAGGCAAACCAGTGAAAAACCCTTTTAAATACGGAAAAACAGTCGATGGGGCCTTTTTTGCAGACAGGGAAAAGGAATTTAAGGATATGGCATCCTATATCCGGTCCGGCCAAAATGTTTTTGTTTTTTCTAATCGCCGCTACGGAAAAACATCGTTAGTGAAAAAGGTGGTTGAATATTTAACTCGAAAACGGGAAATTATTGCGATTTATGTTGATCTGGAACAGGTAACTTCTTCCGCGCAGTTTATCCAGATTTACGGCGAGGCGATTGGCAAAGGCCTTTTTTCCTGGAAGGAGAAACTAGAAAAAATCGCCGCTTTTTTTAGCCGGATTGTCCCTGTTTTTGAAATAACCAAAGAAGGAGGCGTGCGAATAACCTTTGATTTTTCTAAAACCAAAGACAAAGTTGAATATGCCTTGAACGAAGTTTATGAACTGCCTCAGCAAATAGCTGTCAAATACAAGAAGCGAGTGGCGGTAGTTTTTGATGAATTTCAGGAGATTGAAAAATTAGGCGGAATTGAGTTTGAAAAGAAACTGAGATCTTTTATTCAGCATCATTCTGAGGTATGTTATATTTTTATGGGCAGCAAGACCCGTGTGTTGATCCAAATGTTTAATGATCCGCGCCGGGCTTTTTATAAATCAGCTGCGACATATCCTTTGGGGCCGGTCCCGGAAAGGGAAATGATAAGTTTTATTATTGAACGTTTTTCCTCGACAGGGAAAAAAATATCGAAAGAAATTGCCAAAGAGATCATCGACCAATCACGCAATATCCCTTATTACGTACAAATGTATAGCTGGCATATCTGGAACCTTGCTGTATCGGAAGTTAAGCAATCTGACGGCGCAAAAGCTCTGCAGGAATTGTTAAACAGTCAGAATGAGCTATTCTTTAATTGGTATGACAGCATGAGCATGCACCAAAGGGCGCTGCTGCGAGCTTTATCTCAAACCGATGAAATATTCTCGCAGGATGCCTTAATCAAGCACGATTTAGGGACGGCTTCATCGGTACAGGCTTCAGTTCGGAAATTATTATTAAAAGGATTGATCGTAAAAGAAGAAAAAAAATATAGGATTACCGATCCCTTTTTTGAAATTTGGCTCCGGCAGGATGAGCAATAAAAAATTCTGATTCTATGCAGTAGGCTTGCCTAGCAGTAACAATAAAAGCGCAGCGCGTACGGCAACCCCATTGGTAACCTGTTCTAAAATTACATTATAAGGACCGTCGGCCACTTCGGAAGTTATTTCTACCCCGCGATTAATGGGTCCCGGGTGCATGACAATTACATCTTTTTGGGCTTTCTTCAACCGATCAGAATTTAAGCCGTAAAGCTTGGCGTATTCTTCAATGGAGGGGAAAAGCCCTTTGTCCTGCCGCTCTTTTTGGATGCGCAGCATGTTGATGAAGTCGGCAGCGGGAATTTCAGCATCCAAGTTATAAGAAACCCTAACCCCCATTTCTTCGATGTCTTCGGGAATGAGGGTGGGCGGGCCGACCAAGACTACTTTGGCTCCCAATTTAGTAAGACCCCAAATATTGGAGCGGGCCACCCGCGAGTGGGCAATATCACCGACAATCAGGACTTTTTTGCCTTTCAAATTGCCTTTTTTTTCTTCCATGGTAAAAATGTCAAGCAAGCCCTGTGTTGGATGTTCATTGTACCCATCCCCGGCGTTAATGACCGATGCCTGCACATTTTTAGCCGCCAGATGCGGGGCGCCGCCCATGCTGTGGCGGATAATGATGCAGTCAAGCCCCATTACTTCCAGGTTTTTTACCGTGTCAATTAAATTCTCACCTTTAACCACGCTGGAAGAAGAAACCGCGACATTGGTCACATTGGCGGATAAAATTTTCGCCGCCGTGTTAAAAGAGGTTCGCGTGCGGGTGGAGGCCTCATAGAACAATGTTACAATGTGTTTGCCCAGCAGGGTGGGGACCTTGGGGATGGGGCGGGCGGCCACTTCTTTCATGGAATGGGCCGTGCGTAAAATTAATTTTATTTCATCAACCGAGAGGTCTTTGAGCCCCAAGAGGTCTTTGCGGTGGAGACTTTTTGTGTTGTTCATCCTGTAAAAGTTTATTATAACAGAAAACGGCCAAGAAAGATAGGGGTTCATATCCCTCCACCCGCCAAATAAATCGGAGCACCCTCTCCCAGAGGGAGAGGGTCATTATGGTTTATAAGTTGCGGAAGTTGAGGGAGATTCCCAAACGGTAACACTATCAAGCAAGGGGATTTCGGGCTTTAGTTGCTCAAAAATAATCCGTGCTATGTTCTCACAGGATGGATTGATTTCCTTAAATTGCGGCAGGTCGTTGAGATTTTGGTGGTCAAATTGGCCGATGACCGCGTTCAAGCTAGCTTTAACTTCTCTAAAATCAACCAGCAAGCCAAGGTGGTTCAGCTTATCTCCCGCCAGACGGACTTCGACTTTCCAAGTATGCCCGTGCAAATTTTCACATGGTCCCTGGTAACCGCGCAGAGCATGAGCGGAGCTAAAAGAAGATTCAATAGTTAGGGTATACATTGTTTTATGGCCTTTCCAATTCTTTGCACTACCTTTTCTTTCCCCAATATTTCAACTACATCATACATAGGGGGAGATTGAAGTGTTCCAGTCAAAGCCAAGCGGGCAGGATGGATTATTTCTCCCAGCTTTTTACCCAGTTCTTGTGCTAAACCTTTAAAGACCGCTTCAATTGAACTATGGTCAAATGGCTCAAGTTCGGCTAGCTGCTTTTTGAGGATAGCTAATAATTGGATATTTTCCGCCGATTTAAAATATTTTTCAATGGCGGCTTGGTCAAACTCAAATTCATCCGTAAAAAAATAACGGGAAAGGGGGACAATATCGGGAATTAGGGTTAATCGATCATGAAAAGCCAAAACCACTTTCCTAATGTAATTAATATCATGGTTTCCATAAGCATCAATCAATAATGGTTCGCAAAGATCAACTAAACGTTCCGGCAAAATGGACCGGATATACTTCCCATTCAGCCAATTTAATTTATCAAAATCAAAGACGGCGGGATTTTTGGAAATTCCCTTGAGGGTAAATTTATCAATTAGCTCCTGCCGCGAAAAAATTTCCTGGTCGCCATGTCCCCAGCCCAGCTTGACAATATAATTGAGGACGGCTTCGGGCAAATAACCCATTGCCTGGTAATCTATCACCGAAGTTGCGCCATGGCGTTTGGATAAGCGCGTTTTATCTTTACCCAAAATCATGGGGAGATGAGCAAATTTGGGAATTTTCCAGCCAAAGGCTTGAAAAAGTAAAATTTGCCGGGGAGTGTTGGAAAGATGGTCGTCGCCGCGGATAACATGCGATATCTCCATCAAGTGATCATCAATTGCACAGGCAAAATTATAGGTGGGAAAACCATCAGATTTTAAAATCACAAAATCATCCAGCACCTCGTTTTGAAAAACCACATCTCCCCGGATAAGGTCGTGGACAATGGTTTCGCCGATAGGCGGCAGCATGAAGCGGATGACTTTAGAAATACCGCCTTCCAACTTGCTTTTTATTTCCGCTTCGGATAATTTGCGGCAGGAATTATCATATTTGGGGGCTTCCTTGCGGGCGGCGGCATCTTTCCGCTTTTTCTCCAGCTCCTCCGGCGTACAAAAACAAGAATAGGCCTTGCCTTCTTTAATTAATTGCTCGGCAAATTCTTTATATATATGTAGCCGTTCGGTTTGATAATATGGGCCATAGTTCCCGCCGATATTGGGGCCTTCGTCCCAATCCAGCCCCAGCCATTCCATTCCCCTTAAAATACTGTGAGTAGAATCAACCGTTGAGCGTTCCCGATCGGTATCCTCAATTCTTAAAATAAATACCCCGCCCTGGCTGCGGGCATATAGCCAGCTATACAAAGCAGTCCTTGCTCCTCCGATGTGGAGGGCGCCGGTGGGGCTGGGAGCGAAACGCACGCGAATTGGCATTGGTAATCTTCCTTTTTATTCTGCCAGCAAAAAGAGCCAGGCCGGGACAAAAATGATTTGCTTATTATCGATCGTTTTTTTCTGGAAAAGGTCTTTAGTAATAACCATTCCCTTTGGCAGTTTCATCTTATTGAGAAAGAAAAGAATGCTGGATAAGTCCTCTTTCTTGATCTGATTTTTATATTTTACTTCTAGGGGAGAGACAGCTTGTCCTTTCAGGATAAAATCGATTTCTCCATTGTTTCTCCAATAATATACCCCCTGGCCAGCTGCTTGGGAACATTTTATGCCAACCATGTTCTCAATAATAAAGCCAATATTTTCTTCTTGGATCTTATAATCTTTTAAGATCGCATTCCGCAAACCCTGATCAACCGCTAAAAATTTCTTTTTAGCTTTCAATTGTTCTTTTATTTTGGCAAATTTGAGGATGTCAATTAAGAGATAACTGCTTTTTAGGAATTCAATATAATTTACCAGAGTGGCCCGATCGAGGCCGACGGCCTCATTAATTGTTTCATAGGCCAAAATTTGGCTTTGATGGGAAATAATGAAAGTTAATATGAGCTCCAGCATGCGGGGAGATTTTATTCCATATAATTTGGCAATATCTTCGTAGATGGATTTTTTGGGAACATCGCTGATCAAACTATTAAACCAGGCTTCAATGCCAAACGGCTTGGCCTGGAACCATTCTGGAAATCCGCCAACCAGGGCATATTCTTTAAATAAGGGCATGATCTTTTTCCCCATTGTGCTGATCTCAATGGGAGTAAGTTTCAATAAATCTTCTAAGGAGGAATAGCTTTGCCGCTGTCCTGACAATGCCAGGAATTCATTAAGATCTAATGGAAAGAGCGATAATTCAAAGGTCCGCCCGCGCAAGAATTGATTGGCTTCATTCTGCAGGGTAATACTGGCTGATCCGGATAAAATAAATTTTATCGATGGGTTCCGATCATAGAAGGTCTTGATCCATTTATGCCAGCCAGGAAAAGATTGGACCTCGTCCAGGAAAATATACCTTTTTTTACCGCTGACAATGTTTTCAGCATGGTAATCAATTAGATCTTTGATCAGATTATCGCTGTAAGCGGCCAAAGAAGGGTCATCTAAAGAATAATACAAGATCGAAGCAGGTTCTATGCCGGACGACAATAGGGAGGCAATCATTTGTTTGAGCAAGACGCTCTTGCCGGTGCGGCGGGGGCCAAGCAGGAGCATGATGCGGCGCCCGGGCAGTGCGTCGGTTAATTTGCTAAAAAGTGCTCTCTTGAAGGGATACAGCTCTTCTTCAATAACCGCTTTTGTCAACCACCACTCGTTCACCTTTTCTAACTCGCGGCTAAATTCAATCAAATTGGCGATCATGCTATCTTATTCCTCCCCGCAATAATAACTGGATATTGCTGGTTCTATTCTACAATATGGAAGAGCCATGGTCAAGTCAATTTGTAATCTTCTTTCCTGAAAGATATAATACAGCAAAATGCCTAAGCGATTCAAATGGTTAATTTATATATTGATCCTTCATTTGTCATTTGACATTTTTCATTTGTCATTTGCGGCCGTTATTGACGATAATGCCTTGAAGCGCGATATTGGCGCGCGTTATACCGGGATGGGCGGGGCCGGCACCGCCATTGCCGATGACGGCAGTGCGGTTTTTTATAATCCTTCCAATTTGGCCCAGCCGGGGTTCTCTTTTACCTACGGTTACCCCGATACCGAACAAAGGCAAATTAACGGCTCCAATACTTTGGTCAAAGCAGCTTATCTCGGTTATGCCTCCTGGTGGACGCAAGATAATGCGGCCAATCGGGTAAATGCTAATGCGCTTGGGTTTGGCAACAAAAGCGGCTGGATGAATTGGGGATTGAATGTAAAAGATCTCAATTGGTCTATTAACGGCACACGGGAAGCCGGCTGGTCGTCCGATTTGGGTTTTCTAGCGCGCGTTACACCGCAATTTAAAATTGGTTTATTATTACAAGACCTTTTTACCAATAATGGGGCGATGGAGCCGACTTCCTCGCGCCTTGGGTTCGGTTATACCACTCCCAAAGGACAAATGGTCCTGGCCGGTGATTTGGAAATAAAAGCGCTTAATCAGATGTTTGGTCATTTGGGGGTTGAAGCCAATTTATCGGAAGGGTTGGCTGTACGGGCGGGAATAGACCGCAGTGATCCCACCGCCGGCGCCTCGCTGGATTTTGGCGCTTTTAATCTAGATTACGCGGCAGTTTTTGAGTCGGCCGGACAAACCATCCATAAAGTTGACGTAGGGGTGCGCCTTCTTCCCCAAAGCGGGCGGCCTTATTCTATTATTAAACCGAAGGAGTTTGCTTTAATTGATGTAACCGGCGCTTTGCGCGGCGGCCGCTCGGAATACAGCTTTTTGGGCGGGATGCATCCGGGAGCCGATTCAATCTTACTGCAGATCCGCCGGGCAGCCAAAGACGATGGGATCGACGGGATCATGCTGCGCATCGGCGGGTTTGACGGCGGAATGGGGGGGATGGCCATGGTGCAGGAAATGCGGGAAGAACTGGTCCTCGCCAAACAAAAGGGCAAAAAAGTTGTTGCCTACCTTGACGGCGGGGCGCTGGGTGATGAGTATTATTTAGCGGCGATTGCCGATAAGATTATAACCCCGCCCGGCTCCGGCATCGGCGGATTGGGCAAGAGCGTTTCAATCATACGGCTGGAAGGATTATTTGAAAAGTTCGGCATTGAGTGGCAAATTATCTGCCAAGGGAAATATAAAGATGCTTTCCATCCCTACAATGATAAAATGACCGCCGACCAGAAAGAGATGATTGAAAATTTAATTGCCGACCTGCACCGCAAACTGCTAACCGATATCGCAACCGACCGCCACCTATCCATTGAAAAAGTAAAAGCAATGGGCGAAGGCAACATTTATACCGGTAAAGAAGCCCAACAGAAAGGACTGATCGATGAGATAGGCTATTTCAAAGATGCCCGCAAGCTGGCGGCCAAAATTGCGGGAGAAGAAAAAGATGAGGCCAGGATGGTGACCCCGCAACTGGTATCGCCGGATGAAACCTTTTTGTCCAATGTGTTTGGGGTGGCGGTGATTGAAATTGACGGCGAAATAGTCTCGGGTGGTGGCGGGGAAAATGTAATATTTGGCGGGCGCTATGTGGGGTCAGATACGATTGTTAAATATATCCACCAGGCCAGTGACGATATGTTTGTTAAAGCGATTGTTTTGAGGATCAATAGCCCGGGAGGTGGAGCCGTAGCGGCAGGTGAAATATACGAAGCCATGCAGTATGCTCGGGAGAAAGAAAAAATTATTATTGCTTCCATCGGCAATCTGGGCGCATCCGGCGGGTATTACATTGCCTCGGCCGCCGATAAAATTGTAGCTGACCCTTCCAGCTTGGTGGGAGCCATTGGCGTCATCGGCTATTTCCCGGCCTATGAAAAACTGCTGAAAAAATTCAATGTGAAAGTGGACACGATCAAAGAAGGCAAACACGCCGATATGTTTTCAGGGATGCGCCGGCTGACCAAGGAGGAAATTGCCGACCTTACCCGGATGCAGAAAGAGGCCTACCGTGAATTTATTGACGCGGTGGTGGAGGGTCGAGGAATTACAACTACTGAAGCCGAAGCGGCGGCGGAGGGACAGTTATTTAGCGGACAGAAAGCAAAGGATATGAAATTGGTAGATGAATTAGGCGGATTCCAAGACGCCATTGACCTGGCCAAACAGCAGGCCAAAATTACCGGCGAACCGCGCCTTTTGTTTTATCACACGCCCAGTATGTTTTTCCAATTTGGCGATAATAAAAGCGAATTTAATGCTTTTACGGATTGGCTTCCCCGCTGGCTTTTACCGAATTGGCCTGGCCAGGCCGGATGTAATTGATTTTTTCCAGCTCTACCATGCCTAATTGATTTTTGGCTTTATTTTCAATATCGGCTAAATTTTCTTTGGCGGCAACCGCGCCTTCCAGCGCGCAATTTTTGCTATTTAACTCATTTAACTTTAGTTTTAAGTCAGTTAAAACATATTTCAAGTGCATATTTTGGGTATAAACAAATAGATGCAAGGCGGCCAGGGAACCCAGCAAAGCGAGGATAAACATGGACATGCGAAAGTTAAATTTCATAAAGCTGCTTTTTACCCCACCTTCTCCGCCGCCCTTAGTTTAGCACTTTTTGCTCTTGGATTTAAATTTACTTCTTCTTCCGTTGCAGTTACGGGCTTTTTGGTTAGAATCTTTAACTGGCCGGCATGCTTGAAGGTTTGTTTGACGATCCTATCTTCCAGCGAATGGTAGGAGAGGACAACAATTCGTCCGCTGGGAGACAGCAAATCAATCGCATCCTCTAAGGCAGTATGTAAACACTCTAGCTCCTGATTGACGGCAATACGCAGGGATTGAAAAATTCGTGATAGCGTTTCCCGCTTGCGCCAACCGGGCGTCGCTTTTTCTACAATAGCTTTCAGCTCAAAGGTGGTACGGATAGGATGGCTTTCCCGATAGCTGACGATCGCTTTGGCAATGCGGCGGAAAAAACGCTCTTCGCCAAACTCAAAAAATATTTTGGCTAGATCGTCTGGATCATAATGGTTAATTATGGCGGCCGCATCCAGTTTTTGTCTTTTGTCCATGCGCATGTCAAGCGGACCGTCTTTTTGCAGGGAAAACCCGCGCGACGGCTCGTCAATTTGCCAGGAAGAAACACCAAGGTCGAATAAAATACCGTTAATTGGTTCTTTAATATGCTTTTTAAGGTTTCGAAAATTGTCCTGGATGTAAGTAATATTATTGAATTGGGCAAGATTTCTTTTAGCAGCTTCGATAGCATCAACATCTTGATCAAAAGCAAATACCCTCTCCCCCTGGGAGAGGGGGGAAGGTTTAGGGTTAGCGGGTGAGGGTTGGAGTAAAGCCTTTACATGTCCCCCCCCACCCAGGGTGCAATCGACGAACGTGCCGCCGCGCTGGGGAGCCAGAAAAGCAGCAACCTCATTCAGCATTACCGGGACATGTTGAAAATTCATTACCCCATTACAACTTCAACTTGATGCTCTTTGCCGGGAGACTTATCGCAGGGGAGTAGATTGGAAGGCAGGGATTTTCCGTCCAGAGAAATGGACTTGACGCCCTTAGAAACATGCTGGGGATTCTTCACAATAATATTATAAGTTGACCCGCGAAAAACCCGTTTTACCTTGAATCCTTTCCATGCCTTGGGGAGGCAGGGATCGACGAATAATCCTTGATAATCTGGCCGGATGCCTAAAATCCACTGCGATGCCGCTACAAAGTTCCAACAGGCCGAACCAGTCAGCCAAGAATTTTTCCCTTCGCCAAAATCTTTATGGGCGCGGCCGGCAATCATCTGGCAATAGACATAGGGTTCGGTCTTATGCAAGTCGGCAATTTTGTTGCGGGCGGCAGGTTGGATGGCTTTGTAGTATTGGTAAGCGATATCACCGCGGCCCAGGATACATTCAGCCACCATCGCCCAGGGATTGGGATGGCAGAAAATGGCGCCGTTTTCTTTAAGACCCGGCGGATAAACTCCGATGGAACCGTATTGATAGTAAAATTTGGAATAGGGCGGAGTCATAACGTGGATGCCGTGTTCGCTGGCCAGCAGTTTATTGACCGAGTCCATGCATTTTAGGCTGCGCTTTTCATCGGCCGTACCAGAAAGCACCCCCCAAGCTTGGGTTTCAAGATAGATTTTTCCTTCTTCGCAAGCCGATGAGCCGACTGGTTCTTTGTCGTCGGTGTAGGCCCGTACATACCATGCACCGTCCCAGGCCTTTTCATTGATGGTCTTTTTCATTTTTTCGGCCATGCTTTTATAGCGTTTGGCATCCTCCGCTTTACCGATTAGTTCGGCCATCCGCGCCATCTCCTGGCAGGCGCCGACAAACATTTGCGCTACCATTACCGATTCGGCTTGGCCTTTTCCCTGGTCAAGATTGAGGCAATCGTTCCAGTCGGCAAAAAGGATCAAGGGCAAGCCGTGCGGACCGAGATTCTTCGATGAAAATTTAATCGCCCGGGCCAAATGCTCGTAGAGCGTCCCTTTTTCATGGCTGGCAAAGGGGATTTGCTCCAGTAAAAACTTGAAATCTCCGCTTTCCTTCAGGTAGCTGGCGACCGAAAAAATGAGCCACAGGTGGTCATCGCCGTATTTATGATCGGAAGGATTGGCTTTTTTGGTCAGCGGCGAATATTGGTGGTAAGCACTGCCGTCGGGGAGTTGGGTGGCGGCTAAATCCTTGATGCGGGCTTTTACTTTTTCCGGGATAAGGTGGACAAAGCCCAAAGTATCCTGGTTGGAATCCCGAAAGCCCATCCCGCGGCCGATGCCCGATTCATAATAGGAGGCCGAGCGCGACCAATTAAAAGTGGTAAGGCACTGATACTGGTTCCAGGTGTTGAGCATGAGGTCGAGTTCGGGATCTTCGGACTGAACGGTAAATTTGTTGAGGTTCTTTCCCCAATATGCCGCCAATTTTTTTAGTTCTTTGGCAATAATCTCTGGAGTAGAAAATTTTTGGATTTTTTTCGGCAGGACCTTAATATTTTCGGTAAATCCTAAGACGAAAATGAAGGTCTTGGCCTCGCCAGCTTTCAATTTACACTTTAGCATTTGGGATCCCACCGGTGCCCAGCCCAGTGCCAGCGAATTATGCATCTTATTTTCGATCACCGCCCGTGGTTTTGACCAGTCGCCGTAATTGCCCATAAAGTCCTTGCGCTGGGTGTCAAAGCCCACGGCCTTGGCATTACTGCAGGCAAAGTAGCCCACCACATCTTTGGTCACCCGGTAGCGGGAAAGGTGATAGATTATATTGTCTTTATATTCGGTCTGCCCGATATTAAGATTATATTGATAATCGGTCATGTCATTGAGGGCGTCCCACAGGCAAAATTCGACGAAAGAAAAGAGCGATAAATCACGAGCTTTGTCGGCGGTTACATCAAGCTGCCAGATTTCAAGGTTTTCTCCCAGGGGAACAAAGTAGGCGGCTTTGGTGGAAATGCCTTGATACTCAGCCGTTATAATCGTATAGCCCAGCCCATGCCGGCATTCATATTTATCCAGCTTGGTCATAGTAGGCTGCCAGGTGGGGGACCAATACGCGCCGCTTTCGTTATCGCGCAGGTATAGATAGCGTCCCCCGCGGTCCATCGGGACGTTATTATAGCGATAGCGCAGTATCCTTCTTTCTTTGGGATCACGATAAAAACTGTAGCCGCCGGCGGTATTGCTCATCAGCGCGCAATATTCTTCCGCGCCCAGGTAATTAATCCAAGGGAGGGGAGTATCGGGCTGGGTGATTACATATTCTTTCTTGTCTTTGTCAAAGTAGCCGTACTGCATTGTATTATTTTAGCATATTTTTATTTGCCTTGCCCCCACAATCGGCCTCCCCAGCAAGCGGCTGCCCAATTCCTCAAACTTAAACGGCGAGCCGGTGACCAGATATTCATATTTGGCAGTGTGGGTTTTGGGGGTAAGCGTGCCGGCCATTTTTAAAAGCTGTTTAATATCAGCCGCTGTTTCTTCGGCCGGATCAATGATCGCTACCTTGTTTTCAGTTAGAGATTTAAGCATGGGAGTCAAATGCGGATAATGGGTACAGCCCAAAACTAAAGTGTCAATGCCGGCTTCCAGCAGGGGCTTCAAATATTCTTTGGCAACTTTACGGGTTTCATCGCTTTCAATAAATCCGCCCTCAATTAATGGGACAAAAAGCGGACAGGCAACGGCAAAAACTTGGGCATTTTTGGAAAGCGAGCGCAGTAAATTTGGGTAGGTCTGCGAATTGATGGTGCCAGCGGTAGCAATGACTCCAATACGATGATTGCGGGTAGCGGCAATAGCAGAACGAGCCCCTGGCTCAATAACGTTAACTATCTCTACCGGGTATTCGTCCCTGATTAGAGGATAAGCTATCGCTGAAGAAGTGCCGCAGGCCATCACAATTAATTTGGCCCCTTGTTTGATGAGATAAGGAATAATTTCGCGGTTGATGGCAATGATTTCTTCAGGCGATCTTCCGCCGTAAGGGATGCGGGCCGTATCGGCCAGGTAAATGACATCTTCGTGGGGCAGTTTGCGCATGATTTCCGATAGGACAGTCAGTCCTCC
>JASEHX010000152.1 GCA_030018645.1 Candidatus Margulisiibacteriota bacterium
TATTTATTAGTCGATAGTTTATCTAAAAAACTTGCGCTCGTCAAGATAAAAAATGCCGCGAGGGAGATTTGAACTCCCACGGTTTTACCCGTACGCCCCTCAAGCGTATGTGTCTGCCAGTTCCACCATCGCGGCATCAAACAAATTTTAGCATGAAGTTAGTCCGGCCACAATCTCTTCCATTTTCATGCCGCGCGATCCCTTGACCAGTATGGCATCGCCGCGAGCAACTATTTTTTTTAATCCTTTAATGGCCGCCTGGTTGCTGCTAAAGTGATGATCAGCCCGCATCTGTTTGGCCAATTTTCCGACCGAAACGAGAACATCAATGCCCAGCTTGCGGGCCAGTTTGCCGATCCTATGGTGGGCCGGGATAGCAGATTTTCCCAGCTCAAACATATTTCCCAATACGGCGATTTTGCGAGCTTGGTGGATGGAAAGGACTTTTAAAGCCGCTTCCATTGATTGCGGGTTGGCATTGTAAGTGTCGTTGATAATCCTAAATCCTTTGGGGTGATCAAAAATATCCATCCTTTTGCTGGAGGCTTTGAAGGTTTCCAGACCCTTTTTAATCTGATTTTTATTGAACTTTAATATTTTGGCTGCAGCAATCGCAGCCAGTGCGTCATAAATAATATGTTCGCCCGGCAAGGGGAGGGTAATTTCAGCTAAATCTTTTGGGGTAATGTTAGCTTTTTCAAGAATACCAAAGGTCCGAACATTTGACATTTGACATTTGATATTTGACATTAAATTTTCATAGTATTCATCGTCTTGATTAATGACAGCATAATTATTTTTGGTTAGGTATTTAAAAATTTCGGCTTTAGCTTTAGCAATATTGGCTTTAGTTTTCAAAAATTCGAGGTGCGACTCGCCGATGTTGGTGACAATTGCAATGTGTGGGCGGACCAATTTAGCTAGCAGATCAATTTCGCCTAGGCCTTGCATAGCCATTTCGATGACGGCAAAACGGTGTTGCTTGGTCAATTTGAGCAAAGTTAACGGCACGCCGATCTCATTGTTAAAGTTTTCTTCGTTCTTGAGGGTCAAAGCTTTTTGGGAAAGAATTGCGGCCAGCATATCTTTAGTGGTAGTTTTGCCGACGCTCCCGGTAATTCCGATAATTGGGAGGTTAAATTTTGAGCGATGATAAGCTGCAATTTTATGTAAAGCGGATAGGCCGTCTTTTACCTTCAATACCGCGGCGCCTTTTCTTAAAATTTCAGGAATGAATTTACGGCCGTCAAACTTGGGGCCTTTAATCGGAATGAATAATTCGCCGGGCTGGATGGTGCGGGAGTCGATGGAGATGGCTTTGATAGTAACTGGGCAGTTGAAAAGGGCATTAGAACTAAAAAGTGTACTTAATTCTTTTTTGAGAAACATAATTTAACTCGTGTAGGCAACCCTCTTAGGGTTTCCGAATCGACGTATTTTAAAATGCTTTTTCGTCACATTCATATTATACTATAACAAATGAAGAAAAATACTATGCTCACGGACCCTATAAAAAAATTCCGGAGGAGCTCAAAGGGTATGTTAAAGAAATTGCTGGCGGAAAGAAAAAAGGAAAGAGAGCGGGAACGCGGCAATAAATAACCTTCACACCGAATTTGACGCGCTCCGACAT
>JASEHX010000047.1 GCA_030018645.1 Candidatus Margulisiibacteriota bacterium
AAAGTATATCTAACTTTGAACTAAAAGTGGTCTAGACAATGGGGTCCACTTTAAGCTACATCCTGCATGATCATTTTTAAGTATAAAAAGGAAAAAGGCAGAGAGGGGCAGTATATTTCACGGCCAATTGCAGAAGTGGTTCTTCAAAATGAAACTTTCAAAGTTGATGTTGGTATGTACATTGATTCTGGTGCCGATATTTCAATGGTCACGCTTTCGGTTGGTTTAGCCCTTGGATTTACCCAGCAGGCAGAAGAAATCAAAGAGTTAAAAGGAATTGCAGGCGAAGGTATCCCGTATATCATTAAGACGATAAGTTTTGGATTGCCGGGCTATAAGTTTACCGCCCGGATTGGCTGGGCGTTAATTGATGAAGTGCCGCTGCTTTTGGGAAGATTAGACATTTTCCGTCGTTTTAAAATTATTTTTGATGAAGCGGACCAATTTATCGCCCTTGTTTCAAAAAGATAAATCATAATTATGCCAACCGATATAGCCATCGCCCAAAAGGCGAAAATGAAGTTGATTGAAGATATTGCTAAAAAAGCCGGCATTAAGCTGGCTGACCTTGAATTGCATGGCTGTTATAAAGCCAAAGTCAGCTTAGATGCTTTGAAGCGTTTGAAGAGGAAGAAAGACGGCAAACTTATCTTAGTTACCACCATGACGCCCACCGCACAAGGGGAAGGCAAGACCACAATCACTATTGGTCTGGCGCAAGCCCTGCAAAAACTGGGGAAGAAAGCCATTGTCTGTATCCGCGAACCATCGTTGGGGCCGGTGATGGGGCTAAAAGGCGGGGCGGCCGGCGGCGGTTATTCACAGGTCCTGCCCATGGACGACATTAACCTGCATTTAACCGGCGATTTTCACATGATTACTTCGGCGCATAATCTTTTGGCGGCTATGGTCTATAACCATATATATCAGGGAAATGAGCTGCAGATTGATGAGAATCACATTATCTGGAAGCGGACCATGGACATGAATGATCGTTCTCTGCGCGGCATGTTTGATATCACTGCCTCGTCGGAGGTCATGGCGATTTTATGCCTGTCGAAAAGTGTTATCGATATGAAAAAACGACTGGGAGAAATTATTGCTGCCTATAATAAATCCGGCCGGCCGGTGCGAGCGAAGGACTTGAAAGCCAATGGGGCCATGGCTATGCTTCTCTGGCATGCATTAAAACCCAATCTGGTCCAAACTTTAGAAGGAGGGCCGGCTTTAATCCACGGCGGGCCCTTTGCCAATATTGCCCATGGCTGCAACAGCTTGGTGGCCACTCAACTGGCGCTTAAATTAGCCGATTATGTTGTTACGGAAGCCGGGTTTGGTTCTGACCTGGGGGCGGAAAAGTTTTTTGATATTAAATGCCGGATTGGTAAATTAAAACCGGCTGCAGCGGTATTAGTTGTTACTCGCCAGGCGATCGATAAGCATGGCTATGAAAACGTGTATAAGCATATTGAAAATATTCAGCTCTTTGGCGTACCAATAGTTATTGCCGTAAATCGCAAGAAAGATGATCCGGCCAGTAAAATTACATATATTATGAAACAGTGCGAAAAATTTGGTATGCCGGTTGTTGTGTCGGATGTGTGGGGGAGGGGTTGGTGGAAAGGAATTAGGAAAAGAGACGATAAAAGCTACAGTGACAAAGAAACATAGAGACTTCCATTTCCTCTATGACTTGAAAGATTCAATTAAAGATAAGATCAATACCATTGCTACGAAGATTTATGGAGCAGAGGGCGTTGAGTACACCGAAAAAGCCCTGCAAGATATGGAATTGCTAGAACGGGTTGGGTTCGTAAATGTTCCCATTTGCATTGCCAAAACACAGTATTCATTATCGGATGATCCTAAGTCCCTTGGCCGGCCGAAAGGGTTTAAGATCACGATCCGCGAATTAAAACCCTCTGCTGGAGCGGGTTTTATCGTTGCCTATGCAGGGAATATTTTAACTATGCCGGGTCTCCCTAAGCACCCTGCCGCCGAAAAAATGGATATTTCAGAGGATGGAAGGATCAGGGGATTGTTTTAGAAAAATCTTGATGATATACTCTTTTATACAAAAATTATGATCCAAGAAGCAATTATTAATAATGCTGTCGAGTATATAAAGGAAAAAGTCGCTCCAGAAAAAATATATCTTTTTGGGTCTTATGCTAAAGGAACGGCTGGGCCGGATAGTGATTTAGATTTTTTAATCATTAAAAAGACAGATATCCCCCAAAACCAACGCGTCCAACCGCTTTATTCACTAGATAAAACCAAGAAAGTTGGGGCGGTTATTGGCATGGATTTTATTGTTTATACACCCAATGAATTTGAAGATAAGATCAATGAACGCAATTCGATTGCGGCTGAAGTGTTAAAGACAGGAAAATTATTATATGACCGACAAACTAACCCATAAAGAAGTATTAAGCGCTGAAATAGCTGAAACATTAAAACAAGTTGCCAACGTTATTGCGTTTATTGAGCCACAAATAACATAACGATCAAATGATCAACCAATCCAAAATCGAGAAAGCAGTTAAAGAAATCCTTATCGCCATCGGCGAAAATCCTAATCGTTCCGGCATCAAAGATACGCCCAAGCGAGTGGCTCGTATGTATGCCGAATTGTTTGCCGGTTTACATAAAGACCCCGGCAAGGAAATAACCGTTTTCCACGAAGAAGAGCACGAAGAAATGGTAATGGTGAAAAATATCCCCTTTTATTCCATTTGCGAGCACCATTTGGTTCCTTTCTTCGGCAAAGCCCATGTTGTTTATGTGCCGACTAAGGGGAGGGTTACTGGTTTATCCAAACTCGTAAGGGTAATTGAAGCTTTTGCTAAACGCCCGCAAGTGCAGGAGCGGTTAACCAGCCAAATTGCTGATTGTCTGATGAAAAAATTGAACCCGCGCGGAGTGCTGGTTATCATTGAAGCAGAACATCTCTGCATGTCCATGCGCGGGGTCAAAAAGCCCGGCGCCATTACCACCACATCAGCGGTACGTGGTATTTTCCGCAAGGATGTTCGGACGCGTTCTGAAGCGCTTTCGCTAATAAGGGCATAACCCATGTTGCTGTATTGGGTGGCGGCAAATATGGTGGATGGGGTGGGGCCGGTAACTATTAAAAAACTGCTTGATCAGCATCAATCAATTGAAAAAGTCTGTTCGGTAATTAATGCCCCGCTTGAAAAAGCCGATCTGGTTATACAAACGGCCAAAGATAAGAACATTTCTATCGTTTGTTTTGAGGACGCAGAATACCCCGAGCGCCTAAAACATATTTATGATCCGCCGGCTGTATTGTTCACCAGAGGCCGCCCTTTACTAAAAGAAGAAAAGGCAATTGCAATTGTTGGTACCCGCTCGGCTTCTCATTATGGATTGGAACTAGCTAGGAAGTTTGCTTTTGAACTGGCTTCGCTCGGCTTTACGATTGTTTCTGGTTTAGCTACCGGGATTGATACCTCCGCGCATCAGGGAGCGCTTGAAGCAAAAGGTAAAACTATTGCAGTCTTTGGCTGCGGGGTAGATGTTATCTTTCCGGCCGAAAATAGGCCATTAGCCGAAGATATCACCCGCCAAGGAACGCTCGTTTCCGAATATCCGATCGGAAGCGGAACGGCAAAAGGCAATTTTCCCCGCCGCAATCGCATCATCTCCGGCCTATCACTGGGCGTAATCGTAGTCGAAGGCCATTATGACAGCGGGGCGATGATTACGGCTAAGTGTGCGCTGGATCAAGGGAGGGAAGTATTTGCCATTCCTGGGCAAATTGGGATTGACCAGTCTAAGGGACCACACTGGCTGATTAAACAAGGCGCTAAATTAGTTGAAACTATCGATGATGTGCTTGAGGAATTGAATATCGAAATACACAGCAAAATGACAAATGACAAATTAAAAATGTCAAATGAAGGTGTGCCTGCGGCACGGCATCTAAATTTGTCTAATGAAGAAAAGAAAATTGTAGGAACATTATCCCTCGAACCAAAACATATTGATAACATTGCTTGTGAAACGGGTATGCCAATTGCGCAAGTTTCCAGCTTGCTGATGATGCTGGAGATGAAGAAAGCCGTCAAACAGCTGGCGGGGAAAAGATATATAATTTTTGCCTAGCCAATCTCCAATATCCTATGTTACAATCCAAATATGGTTCTCTTTTCAGAAATGTATCTGTCGGAACTGATCGGCGTGCGGGTGGTTGACCGCCTGCAAGATCCTATTGGGACCATCAAAGACATCCTTTTTTCCGTCGGAGAAGTATTTCCCAAGATCACCGGGCTTTTAATCAAAAGGCAGGATAAAAACGAAGAATCTGTCATTTTAATTAACGAGATTGACATGATCGGAAAGCAATTTGTCACCACGGCTTCAATCCAAGGCCGGATAGTTTTTACCAAGTTGCGGGCAGATGAACTTTTACTTTGGCGCGATGTGGTTGACAAGCAAGTTGTAGATACGGAAGGCGCGCGCGTCATCCGGGTTAATGATTTAAAATTAGCCAAAGTTGACCAGGATATCCGCTTGGCGGCGGCGGACGTGGGGATGAGGGGATTACTGCGGCGGTTAGGGGCGTTGGCGCTTTTTGAAAAACTGCTTTCGTTTTTCGGGCGCGGCATCGCCGAAACCTTAATTGGCTGGGACCATGTTGAGTCGTTGAAAACCGGGAGGGTAAAAGGCGAAATCACCGTCCCCTCCAAGCATTTGACCGACCTGCACCCGGCGGATATCGCTCACATCATCAGCCAAGTGCATACCGAAGAAAAGACCGCTATCTTCCAATCTTTGTCTGAGAAAGCCGCCGCCGAATCATTACACGAGCTTGAACCCAAAATCCAAGCCATGCTGCTCTTGACCATTGATACTAAAAAAGCTTTAGCCATTTTAGAAAGAATGCCGGTAGACGAAGCAGCCGACGTTTTGGGCGACTTGCCGGAAGAGAAAACGGAAGAATTCCTGCGTCTCATGCGGCCGCGCAAAGCAGCCGAAATAGGCAAATTACTCAAACACGAGGAAGAAACGGCTGGCGGGCTGATGACCACCGAATTTATCACCATTCCAGAAGATCATTCGATTGAACAAACCATCAATCACCTGCGGGCCTTAGCTCCGGGCGCTGAAACAATTTATTATTTATATGTTGTCGATAAGGAAGAACGGCTGGTCGGAGTATTATCCCTGCGCAGCTTGATCGTTTCTTTTCCGGAAAAGTCAGTTCATGAGATCATGAACAAGGAACCAATTGTGGTTTCTCCCACCATGAACCAGCGCAAAGTAGCCGAAGTCATTTCAAAATATAATTTACTGGCCGTGCCGGTGGTGGATGAAAACCGCAAACTATTGGGGATAGTGACAGTCGACGACGTGATTGACTTTATCCTGCCGCCGCTCTCGCGCAAAAAGAGGCAAATGGTGGGATAATGAAAATAGTCAAAGGTTGGAACAAACTTTGGCTGTTTTTAATGGTGCTGGGGCCGGGAATTATCACTTCATTTGCCGATAACGACGCCGGCGGCATTACTACTTATTCCATTGCCGGCTCTCACTTTGGTTATAAACTGCTTTGGGTTTTGCTTTTGGTGACCGTAGTCCTGGCCTTGATCCAGGAAATGGCTTCCCGGCTGGGAGTGGTTACCGGCAAAGGGTTAGCCGACCTTATCCGGGAAGAGTTTGGCCTGCGCTGGACGCTGTTTGCCATGGCAACTCTCTTAATTGCCAATTCGGCGACGATTATCTCTAATTTTGCGGGTATTGCCGCCGGCTTTGAACTTTTAGGAATATTTAAATATTTTTCCGTGCCCATCATGGCGCTATTTATTTGGATATTGGTGGTTAAAGGCAATTACCGCCAAATCGAGCGCATCTTTTTACTGCTTTGCCTGCTGGCTTTCAGTTATGTTATTTCCGGTTTCCTGGCAAAACCCGACTGGGGGTTGGCATTGCGTTCAACTTTTGTCCCGCATTTTGAATTTTCCGCGCACTACATATTTTTGTTGGTGGCTTTCATTGGGACAACTATTACTCCGTGGATGCAATTTTATCTGCAGGCGTCAGTGGTAGATAAAGGCATTTCTATCCGCCAATATAAGTATGAACGGCTTGAAGTAGTATTGGGGGCATTTTTTACCGATTTTATTTCATTATTTATTGTGATTGCTTGTGCCGCGACGCTTTATAAGCATGGCATAAGAGTTGAAACGGCCAAGGATGCAGCTTTAGCGCTGGTTCCTTTTGCCGGGCAATTTACAGAATACTTATTTGCTGTCGGATTAATTGGTGCGGCGGCGCTAACCTCCTTTATTGTCCCGCTTTCCACTTCCTATGCCATTTGCGAAGCCCTGGGTTTTGAAAGCGGGTTGGACCGCAAATTTCGCGAAGCGCCCATTTTTTACGGTTTATACGCGATATTGATTGTTATAGGGGCTTGTGCGATTTTAATTCCGAATATTTCTTTGGTATTCATAATGTACATAGCCCAATTTGTGCAGGGCTTGCTTTTACCCGTTATTTTGGTCTTTATGCTGCTCTTGGTGAATAATAAACGGTTGATGGGAACCCATGTGAATAGCCGCGTATATAATGTTATCGTTTGGGCTATGGTCCTAATCCTAATTACTGCTTCGCTTACGCTGGTTTTTTTGATATAATTAACAAATATGTTTAAAAAGATTCTAGTGGCCAACCGCGGTGAAATTGCCGTCCGAGTCATCCGAGCAGCTAAGGAAATGGGAATTGCAGTCGTTGCGGTTTATTCTGAAGCTGACAAGGACGCCCTCCATGTTAAAATTGCCGATGAGGCCTTTTGTATTGGTCCGGCTCTGCCTGCCAAGAGTTACCTCAATATTCCCAGCATTATGAGCGCGGCGGAAGTTGCCGGCGCCGATGCCATCCATCCGGGTTATGGTTTCCTTTCCGAAAACGCCAAATTCGTCGAAATTTGCACGGCCAGCAATATTGCCTTCATTGGCCCGCCGGTTGAAGCCATGCAAAAGATGGGAGATAAAGCTACTGCTCGTAAAACTGTCGTTAAAGCCGGTGTTCCGGTTGTTCCAGGGACGGATGGAACTATTTCCGATGAAGGGCAAGCCCTAAAAGCGGCGGAGAAAATTGGTTTTCCCATTGCGATCAAAGCCACTGCGGGTGGAGGGGGAAGGGGACTGCGCATTGCCTGGAGCCGGGATGAATTTGTCAATCTTATGCGCACTGCCCGGGCGGAGGCGGGAGCGGCTTTTGGCAATCCGGAAGTTTATCTTGAAAAATTTATTGAAGACCCTCGCCACATTGAAGTCCAAATTTTAGCCGATAAACAGGGAAATATTATTCATCTAGGGGAAAGGGACTGCTCTATTCAGCGGCGGCACCAAAAATTAGTTGAAGAATGTTTGTCCCCGGTGGTTGATGAGCGTATGCGCCGCAAATTGGGCGAAGCGGCGGTTCGTGCCGCAAGGGCAGTCAATTATTTTAGCGCCGGAACAATTGAGTTCCTTTTTGACAAGCGCGGCCATTTTTATTTTATGGAAATGAATACGCGCGTGCAGGTAGAACATCCGGTAACTGAAATGATCACTTCGGTTGATATTATTAAAGAGCAAATCCAAATTGCGGCTGGGGAAAAATTAAGTTTACGGCAGGGCGATGTTAAGTTCCATGGCCATGCCATTGAATGCCGCATCAATGCCGAAAACCATGAGAAAAACTTTATGCCTTCGCCGGGGACGCTGAAGGCCTATTTGCCGCCGGGCGGCCCCGGCATCCGGGTTGACAGCCACGCTTATACCGGCTATGTTATCCAGCCGCACTACGATTCGTTGATTGCCAAGATTATCGCCTGGGGAAAAGACCGCCGCGAAGCCATCCAACGGATGAAACGGGCATTAGATGAATATGTTATCGACGGGATACATACTACCATCCCTTTCCATCTCAAGGTGTTAAATAATGAAGCTTTTATTCGCGGAGAAGCCACCACCAAGTTTATTGAAGAACATTTTGGAGCGGCCTAACTCGTATGGGAAAAAGGAATACCGCCCGCCGTTTAGCCGTCCAAGCCCTTTATCAAGCCGACTTATCCCATGAAATAATTGATCAGGCGCTGGACAACATTGTAGAAAGTGAAGATTTTATCCCGGAAACGAAAAAATTTGCCTCCCAACTAGCCAAATCGGCTTGGGACAAGCGGGAAGAGATCGATAAAATCATTAGCAAAATGGCCATTGATTGGCCGCTGGAGCGGATTGGAAAAGTCGACCGGGCAATTTTGCGATTATCCCTGGCGGAACTCGCTGTTGCGGAAACTCCGGTATCGGTTATCATTAACGAAGCAGTTGAACTGGCTAAAAAGTATTCCAGTCCCGAAGCGGCCAAGTTTATCAATGGGATATTGGGGGCGTTTGTCCGGAAGAAAGACGTTTAAGGGTAAGAGCTTATTTCTTGCTTTTAAGCTTGGCGTAAAGGGTTTCTGGGGCAATATCCAGCGATCCGGGCCAACAGATAGTGCCAAGTTCCATGTTAATATAAGCTTTCCGGAAATAATTCATATTTTTAAATTTACCAAATACGCCGCCCTTTTTTAAGTATACACTAAAATCAATTACTCCTTTTACTCCGTTTTCAAATTCCAGCTCTAATTTATAATCTTCAAGGTGTTTTATCTTTAAAACATCATATAGCATAAATGTACCCCTTATTCTAAAGGTTTAATTATCAAAAGAGGCTTTTGTTTTTTAGCTAGTTCCCAATTTTTGAGGAGCTCTTTTTTATGTATGGAAGCCCATTCGATTACTAAACCAAAAATTCTAGAGGAAGTTTTCCTTCCAATATAATTAGATTTTTGATTTCGATCGTTGCTTTATGGTCTTGATATTTAGCATGAAAATGGGGTGGATTATGGTCATCGTAGAATATACCAATCACAATCCCTAAAAATCTGCTTATTTCCGGCATTTCTTTTGCTCCTCTTAAAAAGTATAACATTTTGCATTAATAAAATATAGTGAAATTTCGAGGGGGGGCGATATGTTGTTAGAAAATTTGACTTCGTTGCATGGTGTCCCTTCCCAGATTAAATAGTCCTCTAATCCCTGCTTTTATCTCACAT
>JASEHX010000048.1 GCA_030018645.1 Candidatus Margulisiibacteriota bacterium
CCCCTTTTGAGCCGCCCCTCCCCGGTCCCTTTTAAACTGCCCCATGACAAAAGGCCTTTTCTGTATCCGGGTAGCGGTTAATAAAGGCGATCAATCCTGGCGGGATTTCTTCCTTTTTAATGGTGGTTTTTACTTCGATGGGGAAATATTTTTGATTCTTTATCCAAATAAAATCAACTTCAGCCCCATCTTTCAAGCGCCAGAACCTTATTTCAGTTTCTGGATTAATTTGGCGAAAAAGCTCAAGAAAAACAAAACTTTCAAGCATCGCGCCTATGTCATTGCGCCCCAAAAGCGGCGCAAAATTTTTTAATATAGTATTCCTTATCCCTAGATCATAAAGGTAATATTTTTTTGATTTTTTCAATTCATTGCCGTAATTTAGGCTAAAACTATTTACAGGAAAACAAACATAGGTAAGTTTTAATATTTCTAAATAAGATTCAATTGTATGGGCATTTAGATTAATTTCGTTTGCCAAACTAGAGACAGAAACAATTGACCCTTGATTTTGAGCCAATAAATAAAGCAGATGATTAAAAGCGCGAATGTTTTCTTCCTTAATAAGCGATTTTATATCTTTTAGGATGTAAGATTGTAGAATATCTTCTAAAACAAGCATCTTTTTCGCATCAGTTGCCTGATGAATTGTCCCGGGTAGGCCGCCGTATTTGAAATAATAATCAAGAACATTTTCAGAGAGAGCCTGGGAAAGCTCAGCCAATGAACAAGGAAAAATTTTATAGATAAACTTGCGGCCGGCAAGAGATTCTTTTAAATGCTTATGAATCGCCAGCGAAGACGAGCCGGAAGCGAAGATTTTTGTGCCAATGCCGCTATCATAAATGGCTTTGAAAATTCTGGAAGCGTTTTTTAGGTAGTGAAACTCATCGATAAAAACCGCTTTCCCCGCGCTGGTAATTAATTTAATTATTTCTGCATCTTTTTTGTTGAATTGGTTTGAAACGGCAGGTTGTTCTAAATCAAAAAAAGCAGTTTTTATCCCGCGATCTTCGGTAAAGCGGGATATTTTTCGAAGAAGAAAAGTTTTGCCGACTTGCCTTGCTCCAATTAGTATCGTTGCGGCTTTTTCATGTATTTCTGCAAATAAAAGCTTTTCACAATCTCTTATAATATCCACGGAAACTATTCTATACTACTACTGCAGAAAAGTCAAGATCCGCTTATTTAGCTGATATTATGGCAAATATCATAAATACATTTATGAAGCAGGTTAATAATATGGCTGTATAGGAAGGTTATTTCTGCGCCGTTTTTAGCGGAGCTTTTTCCCTTTCGGCCATGATTTCGCCGACCGGGATATTGGTCCAGCCGACATAGGCGGAGCTTAAAGGCCCAAAGGAAAAGGAAATTTTCACCTTGTACCAGTTGTAATCATCCGAAACTTCAAGCAGTTTGACTTCGATCGGGATGCTGTAGACTAATTTAGATTCTTCGTCTGGGGCGGCATACAGCTCCTTAATTTGGTAGGCCATGGGGTTGAGATCGGCCTGGGCGATACCACAAACGCCCACAGGGCAAAATACAATTATTGCTAATAGCCCGGCAATCAATTTATACATGCTGCTCATCTCCTACTACTTATATTATCGGATTACTGAGGTAAAAACTTGCGGAGACTTTCCTTGGCTTTTTCTTCTGCCTGCCGTTTGGCTTCATCGGCTTGCTGTTGGATTGCCTCATTGGCTTTCTTTTCAATCTCAATTTTTTGGGCGTCAATTTTAATTTTTAGTTTGCCGATGGCGGTTTCAATTGGTCTGTCCAGGATTGGTTTTGGGATCGGATTTTTGAGCGGGCCGGTCATTTCAAAGTCCAGGGCAAACCAGCCCTTGTCATCGCGGAAGAGGTTAAGTTGGCTGGGCAGTCCCTGGCTGGCGGCGGGAGAAAGCTTTAAGGCAAGGCGATTCCCGGCAACCCAGTTTTGGCCGGCCAAATCGATCGCCCCGTTGAAGCCGACTTTAATATCCCCGGCCTCCAATTTGAAGTCCTTAGCGGTAATAATGCGCGACTGAAGGGCAAAACCCGACTGGACGGCATTAAATTTCATGCTGCTTTGCAGGGTGTTTGACTTTATTGTTTCTCCCAGGGCAGAGAGGGTTTTTAAACGTTTAATCTCGCCGCCCGATAATATAAACGAGCCCTTACCGGCTGCATTGGCTAAAATGTCGTCTGCTTCAACGCCCCGTCCAGTAAAATCTACCGCCAAATCAAGCGTCCCATAAACTTTATTCACAAGGTCTTTATAATCCGGCAAGCCGGTTAAAAAGCTTTCTACCAAAGTGTTAATAAAAGGAGTGGAATTAAAACCTTTTAATTTTAAATTGTTTACACTATAAGATAGCCCCGGAGCTGACAAATTAACTTTAGCCGTGCCGGTGAGCTTGCCGCCATAGAGCGCCAATTCATTAATGGTTAATAATACTTGTTTATTGGTCAAGGAGGCGGTAGCTGCCATTTTATCCAGCCTAAAATCTTGCAGACTTATGTTGGCAAGGTCAACTTTGAGTTTTAAGCGATATTTCGAGGGAAGGCCGGCCATAACTTTATTAACTTGGGCGGTCAATTCGCCCTTTTGCGCTTTATTTTTGCTTGGTGTCCCCACTGTAAAAATGGACAAGAGCAGGTCGGCCGATAATTTATGGGAGGAAATAGACAAATCCAGCAGGGGACTGGTTTTGAAGTGGGAGAGGGAAGCGGCAATGCTGGCTTGTTCCCCGGCAATTTCCAACGTTAAGCTGGGAACCACAATTTTTTCTGCCGGCAAATTGACGCCAATTTTGCCGTTTAACGAGAAAGGTATGTTTTTTCCCTGATACTCGGCAATAGCCGAAAATTTTAAATCGATCGGCTTTACCAATGATAATAAAATCCCAGAAAGAGTAAGATTGGCTTTTGTAATTGAACTAGTTGTCTTTGTTTCCTGATCTACGTAATCAATCCGCGCGTCTTGAATCTGGAACGAATTGATTAGCACGGAGAAGCCCCCTCGTGCCTTTTGCCCCCCTTGCCCCCATGGGCCTTCACGGGCCCCCACGGGCCCTTTCCCCTCAATAATTACCCTCGGTTTAACTAGGACAATCTCTTGAATGATTATCTGTCTTCTAAAAATGGGCCAGAAAGCGTAATGCAAATCCAGGCTTTCGGCGGTAATAAACGGCTTGTCAGAAAATCCTTTTTGGCCGCCAATCCAGATCTTTTCCAGCTTTATGCCCGAGAAAAGGTTAAAAGAAACCTTTTCAATTTTTACTTCGCGCTGGATGGCCTCGGAAATTCGATCGGCGGCGTAGTCTTTGATTTGGTCAAGCGGCAGGAGGAGAGGGAGAGATAGGGCGGCGATAACGAGCAAGCCGATAATTGAAGCGAATACAATTGCGAACCATTTAATGATTTTTTTCATATAGCACCTCTTTATTTATTATACCATTTGCGGAGCATGCTATAATTAACCAGTCATGCCCCACAAGTATATTTTACGATCCCATTTTAATGCGGAAGCGAAATTTAGTATTGATTATGCCAAAGAGCTGACCGAAGAGCAGTTAGCGGTAGTTACAGCTCCCGGCGGCCCCATGTTGGCGATTGCCGGAGCAGGTTCCGGCAAAACCAGGACAGTTACTTATCGCGTTGCCTACTTGGTTGAATCCGGCGTCCCGCTTGATCGTATTCTCCTGGTAACTTTTACCAACAAAGCGGCCAAAGAAATGCTTTCCCGCGTTGAGCTGCTGCTAAAAAGGGATGTTAGGGGAATATGCGGCGGTACTTTCCATCATGTCGGAAACCTGATGCTGCGCAAACACGCCAAGCTAATTGGCTATGGACCAAACTTTACGATTCTTGACCGAGCTGACTCAAAAGACCTAATTGACAAATCAATTACCCAAGCCAATATTGATATCCAAATGCGCCGTTTCCCCAAAGGCGAAACCCTGCAAGCCATCTTTGGCTTGTCGGTCAATACCGGCCGGAAAATTATCGATATCGTGGCCGATAATTACCCACAGTTTGAACCTTTGACCGACGACATTGAACGGGTTTTCAATTTATACCAAGCCCGCAAAAAAGACCAAAACCTAATGGACTTTGACGACCTGCTTTTACACTGGTGGAAACTGCTGGCGCAAAACCCGGAAATAGCCGAAAAATATTCCCATAAATTTCAACATATCTTGGTAGACGAATATCAAGACACCAATTTAATTCAAGCCAAAATAATTGACATCTTAGCCAAACAACACCGCAACCTAATGGTAGTGGGAGACGATTCACAGTCCATTTACTCTTTCCGCGGAGCCCATTTTAAAAACATCATGAATTTTCCCAAAGTTTACTCCGAAGCGCGCGTGCATAAATTAGAACTTAACCACCGCTCGGTACCGGAAATCCTGGACCTGGCCAATGAGACCATCAATCAGGCCAAAGAAAAATTTGCCAAGACCCTGCGCGCCAACCGCCCCAGCGGGCAAAAGCCGGTAGTGGCCCCGTTAACGACGGCGGCAGAACAAGCGGCTTTTGTCGTCCAAAGGATGCTGGAATTGCGGGAAGAAGGGCTCTCATTAAATGACATGGCCGTGTTATACCGCTCGCATTATCAGTCAATGGAAATTCAAATGGAAATGACCAAGCGGGGGATCCCTTTTGAAGTCCGCTCCGGCCTGCGCTTTTTTGAAGAAGCGCATATCAAAGATGTATTAGCTCATTTGAAGCTCTTCCATAATTGGCGGGATGAAGCGGCATGGGCTAGGGCGCTAAAATTGCTGGATAAGATCGGTCCGCGGACGGCGGAGAAGGTGTTTGGATTTGTAGCTGGGAGTCGGGAGCTCGGAGCCAATAGTATATTGGCGGATGAGGCGTTAAAATTAATTCCGCGTGGAGGAGAAGCCGGTTTCAAAAAGTTCCAAAATTTGATAGAAAAACTTTCCGAACAAGTCAACTCTCCCGCAGAAATGATTAAGATTGTTGCTGAATCCTATTATGCCGATTATCTGCGCTTCCAATATGCCAACCATAAAGAACGGCTGGAGGATTTGGAACAGTTGGGCAGTTATGCCACGCAATTTAAAGATTTGGAAGAATTATTGAGCGCGCTAGCTTTGGTTTCCGGTATGGAATCCGAAACCGTGGTTGGAGGAGACGGCGGAGATAAAGAAGCTTGTGTGCTTTCTACCGTGCATCAAGCCAAAGGACTGGAATGGAAAATTGTTTTTGTGGTCTGGCTGGCTGATGGCCGCTTCCCGTCCTATTTGAGCTTCAATAAAGAAGAAGAAATGGAGGAAGAACGGCGGCTGTTTTATGTAGCTATCACCCGGGCTAAGGACGAACTTTATTTAACTTATCCCATCATCTATTCAAGCTACGATGGTGAAGTATTGATGAAGTCGTCACGCTACATTGAGGAAATGCCGGAAGGACTGTATGAGAAATGGGAAGTGGCAGAAGAAGTCCCATGGGGGCACATGGAGGCAGTTGAACTTAAAGATTTGGATTTTATGAAGTAGGGTTTTTCCTTATCCCTCACCCGCCAGCACAAAAAAATTCCCCCGCTCCTAAATCTTATACCCGACTTGCAAATTTAGACCTTGCTGATTTGGGCTAAACCCGGTGCGAATCAAGCCATAGCCGATCTCACCGTACATTTGACCGCCGCCAGCGTTGGCTTCAACCCCGTAAAACACCTCTCCGCCGAAAGTTCCGCTTACCCGGCCGGAAGTATAAGCATCATAATTAACACCGGCCCCAAAGTAAGAGCGAAGGCCTTCAGCATCTGGTTCGGTCATGCGGTAAATGCCGTCGAGAATAACCAGAGCATGTTTGCGGGCCGTCCCGGCGGAATCATTGCCTTGAACGTAGCCGGCGCCTAGGCGCAAACTGGTGGATTTGAATTCAAGTGGATTGTGAAAACGGATTTCGCCAACGGCTCCCGTGAGTCCGGCTAGATGGCCAACTGAAACGCCGAACTGTGGGCTGTTTAAGGCGGCTGCCGGTCTTGGCGGAACGGGTCTGGGAGCAACCGGGCCTTCAATGGGTGGGGGAGCAGGCCGGACAATTACGGGGGGAGGGGCGACTACTGGTCTTGGCTTTACAATTACCGGCCGTCTGGGAACCTTGCGGGCGGCGGCCGATGGACTAGCTAAAACTCCGCACGCTATCAAGAGACAAAGGGACGCAGCGAACCACGATCGAACTCTCATCTTCAACTTCCTCCTTTTTTTAGGCTGCCAGTATTTTACCACAGCTTTTTGCAAAAAACAAATAGAGCGGGTAAAATTAATGTGTGAACGCTTTAACCCTGCTTATTATTGCCCTTTGCGTCTTTGCCCTTGCATATAGATATTACGCGGTCTTTCTTTCAACCAGAGTCCTGGTTTTGGATCCTGCAAGAAAAACTCCCGCGCACACTTTCAATGACGGGCATGACTATGATCCCACCAACCGCTGGGTATTGTTTGGCCACCACTTTGCGGCCATTGCCGGGGCTGGTCCGCTAATTGGCCCGGTGCTGGCGGCCCAATTTGGTTTTCTGCCGGGAGCGATCTGGATTATTATTGGATCAGTCTTGGCTGGCGCCGTCCATGATTATGTTATCCTATTTGCTTCGGTGCGCCATAATGGGTTGTCGTTGCATAAAATTGCCCGCGATTATATTGGAATCGTCAGCGGAACTGCGACGGCCATAGCTGTATTATTTATCATCATCACGGCTTTAGCGGGTTTGTCCATTGTGGTCGTAAATGCTTTAGCTGAAAGCCCTTGGGGAACTTTTGCCATTGCAGTTAGTATCCCTTCCGCTATGCTAGTCGGCATATATATGTATATTAAAAAAGGCGGGATTATTGAGGCATCGATTGTGGGCTCAATTCTACTTTTAAGCGGGGTCTTTTTTGGATATTTTGTGCAAAACTCGGCCATGGCGGGTTATTTTATTTTCTCCAGACAGCAATTAGCGATCCTCTTGGCTATTTATGGTTTTGCGGCTTCGGTTTTGCCAGTTTGGATACTGCTTTGTCCGCGGGATTATTTAAGCGCCTATTTAAAGATCGGCACAGTTGCCTTGTTGGGAATTGGAATTTTCTTTGTCCATCCTGCGTTGAAGATGCCGGCGATAACACCGTTTATCTACGGCAGCGGGCCGATCATTCCCGGCAGTGTTTGGCCGTTTGTCTGCATTACGATTGCTTGCGGGGCGATCTCTGGGTTTCATGCTTTAATTTCTTCCGGGACCACCCCTAAAATGATTTCGAACGAAAAAGATATCCGCTTGATTGGTTATGGTGCTATGTTAGTTGAAGGAGTGGTGGCAATTATGGCGCTGATTGCCGCGACCTGTTTAATCCCCGCCGATTATTTTGCCATCAATTGTTCGCCGGCGGTTTTCCAAAAATTAGGCATGCAAACCGTCAACTTGGAGGCACTGTCAAGTATGGTACAAGAAAATATTGTCGGCCGGCCGGGCGGGGCCGTTTCGCTGGCGGTGGGGATGGCGCAAATCTTTGCGGGTATCCCCGGCATGAAACATTTAATGGGCTACTGGTACCACTTTGCCATTATGTTTGAAGCCCTGTTTATTTTAACCACCATTGATGCGGGAACCAGGGTTGCCCGCTATATTTCGCAGGATATTCTCGGCAAAGTATATCCGCCGCTAGGCAATCAAAAATGGATACCGGGCGTTATATTAACGAGCGGTTTGGTGGTATTAGCTTGGGGATATCTGGTTTACAACGGCGAGATTGCCACCATTTGGCCGATGTTCGGAGTAGCCAACCAACTGTTGGCTACCACTGCGCTTATTATCGGCACGACCATAATCCTGAAAAATAACAAACGAAAAGTATATGCGTTAGTTACTTTTGTTCCCATGCTTTTTATGCTGGCCACCACCGTCACCGCCGGGGTCCAAAACATTTTCTGGAATTATCTGCCGCAGCAAACTTTTAATGGGAATCTCAATGCGGCCTTGTCGGCCATTATGTTGTTTTTGGTCAGCGTTATTACGGTCGATTCTTTTGTAAAGTGGTTTTTCTACATAAAACAGCATGGCTTGTTTGAGATCGTAATAGATAAGGACATTCCTTCACAGGAAAAAGAGCCTGCGTTGGAGCTGGAGATTTAGGGAAAAGGCCGAAAAGTACTTTTTAGTTTATTTGAAAAGCGATTTCCTGCAATTCTTTGATCAATTCATTCCAATAGCGGGTAGTTCCAGCTTCTGGAAAATGGGTAGGAAAGTCAGCTTCTTGGATTTGAATTGCCAGCCAAGCGGCGAAATGGATAATTCGCATTCCGCGCAGAAGAGGAACAAGCTCCAGCGACTTTCGCTCAAAAGGCATAAATAATTCATACCCCTTTAGAAACCAACTCAATTCGTTTTCGCACTTTTCGGGTTTTTCGGGCAGGAGGAGCCAGACGTCCTGCACCGGCGGACCAAAACAGAGATCATCAAAATCAACGAGATAGATTCCTTCTCCCGGACGGTGGATTAAATTGCCTTTGTGGCAATCGCCATGCAATAAGCTGTCTTTGTCAAATTCATCCAGTGCACGGCCGCCTTTTTTAGGGAATAGGGAGAAGGGAATAGGGGCAAGGGAAGTGGGAAGTTGGGATTGAGAATTGGGAGGTGGGAGACAAAAGAAAAGGGTTGCGCCATTAATATTTATGGGAGGAATTACGGGAAGGTCTTTGGCTGCAAGCTCATTCAAAAACCCATGTTCTTCTAAAATCATCTCTTTCGTCCAACGCTGCGGTCGGTAAAATTTAACAATTAACCTTTCGCGCGTATCAAACCCTTCCAATTCATAAACGCGGTTAATATAGCTGTTGCGGGGAAGAAGCAGATTGCTAAGCGGCTTTTTTAAAACCGCTTCAACTGCCTGCAAAATGGTGTCATGGTTTAATTTCTGCCAAACGGAAAGGGCTTCCATGCCATAATAATAGCAGAGAGGCAGTGTCAGCGCGCGAACTTCTTTAAAGTTTTGAAATAACCTGCAAACTTTGTCAAATAATAGATAAAATTTAAGACAATACTCTTCT
>JASEHX010000153.1 GCA_030018645.1 Candidatus Margulisiibacteriota bacterium
ATATTGCCTATTGACATATTACCGCATCACTTTGGTTCCGGCTATTAGCGGGACCACCAACCCAGCTGAAATTGAATTCCATCAGGCCTATGCTTTGCGGGAAATTGCCACTACACTGTACTATGCCCACAAGCCTAACCCTTTCGTTGCAAAAAGAAATATCCCGCCGCCAATTATCCGGCTTATGGTTAATTATTATAATCAACATCACAGCGGCTGGGCCCGTTTATCGCTAAGCGGTCTTTTTCTTCCTGAAAACCTAGCGCGGCTAATGAACTTTTACCGCACCATATTTGAAGGGATTGCGCAACGGAAAAAACAGGTGAAACTTCTCCTCCTTTTTGCCGATAAATATATGGGAAGAAGGCCCGTGGAGGCCCATGAAGGCTTAAGGGAAAAGGAGGAAGAAGAAAATGTATCCAATTGTTTTTGGTGCTTTTGCGATAAGCATGCTACTAATCGGCGGCTGTGGCAAGAAAGGAAAAGAACCGGCAGAAAGCAAGCCAGCAGAGCCAACGGCTGAAGCAACGTCGGAAACACCTTTTACTCCACCCGCTTTTTTACCCGCCGACATTGAAAGTATACTCACTACCTCCTGGCAGCATTATAAAACAACCATGATTGCAGAAGACAGCCGCCCGCTGGGCGATCCAGATAAAGAAGATATTGACCGAGACGGCGACACAACCGAAAAAATTACGGTTTCTGAAACGGCTTCCTACGTTCTCCTGCGCGCCGCAGCCATGGGAGATGAAACAGCTTTCGGCCGAGTATGGCAATGGACCAGTGAAAATATGCAAAGGAATAATATTGAAACGGTATATGACCGCCAAAGAAAGATCTCACGCCCTTTTTATCCGCACCTGAAAGACTATCTTTTTGCCATGCGGTGGGTTCCCGCTGATGGCCAAGCAGGAAGCGTGGTAATTGGTTCGGATAATTATGATTTCAACCCGGCAACTGACGCCGACCAAGACATTGCCGCGGCATTACTGGTCGCGGCTAATAAATGGCATAAAGATGAATATCAAACAGAAGCTTTAGCAATCCTCGCCGACATTTGGGACAAAGAAGTTTTAATTCTTGGCAACGATTATTATCTATTGTCCGGCGATCAGCAATTTTTCACTTTTGACCCATTTACCGGTTCCAGGACGCATGCAATAAATCCCTCCTACTTAAGACCAAGCTACTATGAAACGCTATTCAGGCAGGCAGACAGCCAGCATCTTTGGAAAGGTTTGACGCCGACGGCTTACTGGCAAATGAATGAAACCGCCAAAGCAACGATGCACGACAAAGATAAAGTATCAGTTATTGGAGATGAAGGGATTATCCCCGATTTTGCCGCCATAGACGATGGGGGACGAGATGGGAGAATCCACGATTTGGGCTTTAAACAAGGCGATCATTCAAAAAAACGGGTAGATTATTTTGCCGGCGGCGATGCTTTCCGGATCAACTTTTGGATGGCTATCCAGGCATTAAACCAGCCGGATGATCCTGACGTTTTGAAATATTTTTCACAAAAAGAAGCTTATTATATATTTTTAAAGGGACAATTGGCAACCGATAAAGAATATTTTGATGAGAACGGAAATAAAATCG
>JASEHX010000049.1:0-5555 GCA_030018645.1 Candidatus Margulisiibacteriota bacterium
GCCGCGTCCACCAGCCGTCAAGTTCAAAACTGGACCTTTGCGCCGGCCAGGAAATGACTTTTACGCCCATTCCGCACCAGATAGTCGCCAAGCTAACGGGCCGCAAGACATAATTATGCGCGGAGCATAGCCTTGTTTATATAACTTAACTGCCGCATCTACCCTCTCCCCATTATCATCCCCTCCCAACACTGCTATGGCATCCGCTTTTGCTAAAGCATCTCTAACGATCAAATATTCAGCCGCTTTATTTAATAAATAAGGCGAAGATAAATAAGCCGAAACACACAGCACAAAAATAACAACCAGCCAAATAAGCCGCTTTTTTATTTTCATGATTAGCGGGCTGCCCTAAACATGGAACGCAGGATAAATTTAGGGTTTTTAACCATGCCTAACAGCAGGGTGCCCAGGGTTGGGTAGGTGCGCGGATTGGAAACCAAGCTCCAAAAAATGGAAGAATGGTTCTCGAAATCCCCGATTTTTTCAATTAACGGCACATTATCTTTTATGTAAGAAAATATTCGGTCCAAGACGTTTTTGTCAATATTTTCGGTGATATAGCGCACCAAAAGGCACAACTTAATTTCTTGTTCAAATTCTTCCACCCAGCGTTTTTTATAATTTGCAAAATCACCCTCTTTGATCGCGTCAGCCAGCAGTTCCGCTGATTTCATCCCATAATAAATGCCGCCTGAAGTGATGGGCTTTACCTGGCAGGCAGCGTCGCCAACCAAGGCCGCCTTGCCGTTTACCAATTCACAGGTGCCAATAGGAATCGCCCCAGCATTTTTTTCCACTACCTCCCCTTCAACGCCCATTTTTTCCATAAAATCATTCAGCTCATGGTAAGGATTGTTAGATATCGTCCCCACCCGAACATGCCCGTTGCCTTCCGGGATGATCCAGGTAAAAAGCGAAAAAGGCTTGAGATAATGGACTTCGACCATATTCTGCAGTTTAGCTGCGGTTTTGACCAGATACTGGTATCCGCGATAAAGCTTCATATCCGAAACAAAATTCAGCGATTTCCTTACTTTCGAATTCGGCCCGTCCGCCCCAATAACAATATCGGTATAATATTCGCCATTTGATGTTTTTAAAATATAACCGTCTTTGATAGGATGCACTTCCTGCAAAGCGGTATTTAATTCAATATTTAACCCATGGCTTAATTCTTTATCAAACACTGCCCGGTCAACTATATAAGCGACCTTAGGACGGTTGATATCAAAAGAATAACCGTTATAAATTACTTTTGCACCGTCAATCGTATTCAAAATTGAAGCGTGCGAAACCGGCAGCCGCATTTCCTCAAACGTTCCGCGGCCAACAATGCCGGCACACTGCACTGGCCTCCCGACTTCCAAGTGTTCTTCCAGCAGCAGAGGATCAAAGCCGGCATGTTTAAGCAGTTGTCCCAGGTAACAGCCAACCGGCCCGGCACCAACAATCATTATCTTCTTTTGCTTCCTGACCATTAATATGCACCCGTCCCGAGTAAAACCACTGGGACTGTTCTCAACAGGATCTTAATATCCAGCCACAAAGACCAATTTTCGATATAGTAAACATCCAGCCGCACCATTTCTTCAAACGGCAACAGCGATCGGCCCGCCACCTGCCAAGGGCCGGTTATCCCCGGACGCACCCGCAGTCTTTTCCAATGCCAGGAAGAATATTCCGATACTTCCCGCGGGAGGGGCGGCCGCGGCCCCACCATGCTCATTTGTCCCAGCAGGACGTTGAAGATTTGCGGCAATTCATCAATGCTGTAGCGCCGCATAAACCGCCCCAAGGGCGTGATGCGCGGATCATTTTTCATCTTAAACAAATGGCCGTCGACTTCAGATAGGGGTTTCAATTGGGGAAACAATTGTTCGGCATCCTTCACCATCGAACGGAATTTGAACATTTTAAACTTGTCGCCGTCTTTTCCCACCCTTTCCTGCATAAAAAATATCGGGCCCGGAGATGTAATTTTAATCAAACCGGCAAAAACGAGAAAGAGAGGAGATAAAATTATTATCCCAACAAGAGAGGAAATAAAATCAAACGCCCGCTTGATAAAAGCGTTAAATCCTTTAAGCGCTATTTCGGAAACCGAAAGCAAAGGTATCCCGCCCAATTCATCAACGTCCAACCGGCTGGCAATTAGTTCCAACCGGCCAGGAATGATTTTAAATTCGATGCCGAATCGCTCACATTCCATGATAATGTCTACGACTTTTGGGGCAGGAATATCATTGCTGGCAATAATTACCTCTTTGATATTTTTGCTTTTTATTTCTTCCTTTATCATTTCGATGCTGACATCATTTCCAAAAGTTCCGGCAAGATGATATCCCAAACCTTTATCCTGGGATATTTTTTGGGCAATTACATCGGCCATTTCCCCGCTGCCTAAAAGGAGTACATTCTTTGTGTGCCATCCCTGCGCCCGCAAGATACCGGCCATCCAGTAAATCAGCGTTCTCTCCCCTCCCAGTAAAACCAAAGCCACTAACCAGGCATTAACAATCACCAAACGCGAAAACCAGAATTCACGGTACAAGAAAAGCATGCTGAATAATACTAATGTTGAGGTTGAAATTGCCAAGAATAACATAGCCAGTTCATCAAGCAGAACGGATGATTTTTTTTCTTCATACAGCCCGTAAAATTTAAAAACAGCCAGCCAAAGCAAAGAAACGATAACCAGTACCCGTAAATAATGGCCAAAAATGGGCGCAGAATCAGGCGCAATAAAAAGCAATATTTTGAAACGGAAGAAATAAGCCAGGACAAACGAAATGTTAATTAATAAAACATCAGTTAATATCTTTAGCCGCATATTATTTTAATTTTTCCAGCATATTTTTTGCATAAGCATTATTGGGGTCCAGCATAATTACTTGTTCAAATTCTTCTTTGGCCCTTTGCCTTTCTCCCCTCATCAAATAAACGTTGCCAAGCCCGTTATGGGCAATGGTATTTTTAGGATCATTAAAGACCACCTGCTGAAGGTCTTTAAAGGCCCTGTCCGCATTGCCCTGCGCTAAATAAATTTCCGCTCTTAAGATATAGCCGGCCGGATCTTTGGGATTTACGGCAATCATTTTATTGCTTATATTTAGTGCGTCATTTTTATTGCCGGACAAAAGATAGATGCGGCCAACTCGGTCCATTATCAGCAAATTGTCGCTGTATTTATTTAAGGCGCGCTGCAGTACTGCCAGTGTTTCCGTTGGACGACCTAATTTAGCATAAGCGTCCTGCATCCTTTGCATGGGCTCTGCTAAGGTTGGGTTGATAAAAAAGGCTTCCTCGAATAGTTTAGCCGCTTCGTTTAGATTCCCTTTCTTCTCATAAATCACGCCCAATAGAAGATAAACCTCGGCGTAGTAAGGATCAATTTTCAAAGCTATCTCGGCATCTTTCTGCGCTTCAGCCAAGGCGGTCGGGTTATTTTGCATGCCGAAATTCAAGAATATCTTGGCTAAAATAAAATAATTATCGGCATTATAAGGGTCCACCTGCGTCCCATATTTTAAAATGGAAATGGCATCGTTAACTTGATTGGCATTTTGGAAAGATGAATTAAGTTGTGCAATCCCCAAATGAGAAACCGTCCCGCCTTCAAGCGGATAGAATTTTAATGACTTTTGCAGGTCTTCTATTGCCTGCGGTACTTGGCGGTAATCCAGCTTGGTCTTGCCGGATTTAAACCAAATATCCCCGCGAAAAGAAGCAAAAGAAATATAAATGGCAATTACAGCAGCAGCAATAATTCCGGCAACCGGCAGCCAAGGGATTTCTTTCCAATTTAAACTAATCGCCTTTTTTTCTTTTATTTCCCTATTTTCTCCCACAATCATCACCAGCGCCCAAATGACCCAGAACAAGGAAGTAATGGCTACAACCCCAAAACTAAATTGGTTTTGCACTAGATAAGATACGGCCGCCGCCAGTAAGCCAGCAATAACCAGGTGTTCCTTTGAATTAACCCGGTTAATTTTTGATATGCCAACTTTAAAAACAATATAAAGCAGCCAAATATAAACTATAAAGGCCAATAACCCTTTAGTTATGCTGACATCCATGGTTTCATTATGACAGCGGTCTTGTTTGACGTGGAAAGCTTCTTTAAAGCGGAATAGGTCGGTCTCATAGCGCGGGAAAACCATTTTTAACACTTCCGGGCCAATACCGAAAAGAGGATTATCGGCAACAATCTTAAATGCGCTTGTCCAGGTTTCAGTCCGCGAACCGGCCGCCCCTTTTAATTCTAGTTTGGCTGCGTTTTCTTCTATCTCACTGCTTTTAGTGGTTGACACTTCTGAGGTAAATCTCTGCAGAGGGGAAAACTCGGGCTGCAGCATGGTTATAGCCGAAACCAAGACAATTAATATGCTTAATGCCGCAAATTTCTTGTAATGACTAAAGAGCCATCGCCGACCAATTAATAGGGCGAACAAAACAATACCCGTGAAAAAGCCCATATAACCGCCGCGGCTCTGGGTATACAATAACGCGATGTAAACCAACAACAGCACCAGGCCAAGTAAAATTTTTAAAATCAATGGATGAATATCGGCATAATAATATGCAAATACAACCGAGGCGGACGACATGGCCAAAAAAGCCAAGTACCAGATTACCACATTATTGGCATCCAGGTTATAGATCATCAACAGAAAGATCCCCTGGACCGCCATTAAACTGGCTAACGGCAGCCATTGTTTTCCCCAGTCAATTGGCTGATTTTCCGGCCGATCATCTAAAAGAAACAAAGCCAAAATGATAAAGAAGGCCATCAGCATATAGGCCGCCATAAAGTTGGGCTGGCCGATGGTGCCAATTACCCGTTGCCAGGTCACCACTCCTCCCCACATGTAGGGATCCCAGGAATGGCGCTGGATAATCGAATAAATTGCCATGAGGGTAGCAGTTGGGACCAGCACCGCCATTGTTCTTTTTACTTGTTCAAATGACCGGATAAAATTGGCAGCAACAAAAAATAAGAGCCCATATAAGTACCAAGTAGACAGCCCTTCATACCTGCCGTAGAACCCGACCAGGCTGGTATGAACATGGACTGACGTAAGGCTGGCAATCGTTATACACAGCAAAAAAGAAAGCGCCGGCCAATCGAGCGCGGTCCGAATAAATTTACGTTCCTTGAGGATAATAATCTTGCATGCCCAAACAGCCATAGTAATTATCCCAAAGGTCCTCAGCCAGGCAATTTTTGTCCCCGAAAAGACAATGCCCAAACGCCGGTCAAATAGTGTCGGTATAAGGAAAATAAGGGACAAAAATATTATTTCTATGGCCCAATCAAACCAATTTATCTGCTCCCAAAACTTTACTGTTTTGCCCATAATTGATATTTTTTATCAATAAACTCCTTTATTTTTTGTTGGAATATGGTTTTATCGTATTGCTGCGCGTGACGGCGGATATCATTTTTATCAAAAACCATAAAATTAAACTTTTTAATTGCACTTATTAACGCATTGGCGGTCGGCGCGTCAAAAAATAATCCGGTTTTGCCTTCAATCACTGTTTCTTCC
>JASEHX010000049.1:5565-8836 GCA_030018645.1 Candidatus Margulisiibacteriota bacterium
AGCAATTACCGGCCGGCCGCTCGCCATAGCCTCCAATGGAACAATGCCAAAGTCCTCTTCGCCCGGAAAAATAAGCGCCCGGCACTCGGCCAGGTAATTTATTAACTCCCGATCGGTTACCCTGCCGATAAATTGGATATTTTTACCGGCAATTTTTTCTAGTTCTTTCTTAGCCGGCCCTCCGCCAATGATTTTCAACGGCACATCCAACTGCCGGCAGGCTTCAATGGCAATATCAATCCGCTTATAAGCCGCCAGCCTGGAAACAATTAAAAAATAGTCCAGTTCGTGCGCTGAAGGCGCAATGATTTTAGTTTCAACCGGCGGATTAATTATAACAGATTCTCGACCATAAATCCTGCGGATGCGCTCGGCTACGGTTTTTGAGTTGGCAATATAATAATCAACCGCCTCGGCGGTTGCCAGGTCCCACTTCTTAATTGGGTCCAAAATAAAAGGTAGAAACCCCTTAATAGCGGAAAGGAACCATTCGCGTTTTACATAATCATCAAAACGCCAGACAAAGCGCATGGGGGTATGGCAATAACATATATGTAATTGGTTTTGCCTCTTCCTGACTCCTTTCGCAAATGCCGAGCTTGAAGACAAAATTACGTCATAATCACTTAAATCAAACTGTTCAAAAGCAATCGGATACAAAACTAAGTATTGCCGGTATAGGTCAAAGATAAATGGCAGTTTTTGCATAAAAGAGGTACGGATATCCATTTTACGGAAGTTATCCGGCAGGCGTTTTTCATCATAAATGGAAGTATAAATCGGCGCATCAGGGTAAATCTCGTGTAAAGCAGAAACCACCCTTTCTGCTCCGCCAAATTGGTTTAGAAAATCATGGACAATGGCAAGGCGCATTAAACTTTTAAATGACCTTTTGCGATTAAATAAGCTTTTAGGGCATCTTCCCAAGCCGGCATGTTATCCAATTTCATTTTATTTAAATTGGCATTTCCCAAAGCAGAATATTTTGGGCGGCGGGCTTTAGCCGGGAAGGCGGAAGAATTGATCGGTTGAACTTTTACATCCCGCTCTAAAAGCTGGAAGATTTTACGGGTAAATTCATACCAGGAACATTGGCCGTGATTAACAATATGATAGAGGCCGTAGTAATGGGTCTTGACCAACTGATAGATTTGTTTTGCCAAATCAAAAGCATAGGTTGGGGACAACACTTCATCATTTACTACTTTTAGCTCTGTTTTAGTATTGGCTTGCTTGATTATATTTTCGACAAAATTCCCCCCCCCCTTCCCCAAACACCCCGCCGCGCCGTACAGCCCGGTAGTCCGCACAATAAAATATTTTCCCAGAATATAACGGATGCAATATTCGCCGGCTAATTTGGAGATCCCATAAATGGACAGCGGTCGAGGGATGTCTTCTTCGGTATAGGGCGATTTTTTCTCTCCGTCAAAAACATAATCCGTAGAAATATGCACCAGGGCCGCGCCAACCCCCTGGCAGGCCAAGGCAAGATTTCTTACCCCAAACGTATTTACCGCAAAAGCCGGCCCTGCATTATCTTCACATGCATCAACGTTATGGCAGGCGGCCGTGTTAATAACAATACTGGAAGCTATTTTCCCAATAACCGCTGAAGTTGCTTCCTTGCTGGTAATATCAACATCATTAATGGTTAAAGGGACTTGTTCCTCTTTAGGAATAACACGGCAAAGATCAGATCCTAATTGTCCATCAGCTCCGATAATTGCAATTCTCATTATCTACCTATCACTCTCAAAAATTTTCTTTTTCCAACTTTTACTATCTTTTCAATTCCCAAATCAATAATTTCTTTATCGCTTGAGACAATTGCATCATCAATTCTTACGCCATTTTGCCCGATCAAACGTTTTGCTTCCATTTTTGAAGCAGCCAATTTTGTTTCAACCAGCAAATCCACTATTCCCATCCGCGGAGCTTTTACCGGGAAAAGCATAATTTTTTCCGGTAATCCCTTATTCTTAAAAACCGCATCAAACCCCTTCTCCGCTTCTGCCGCTTTTGCTTCATCGTAAAACTGGGCAACCAGATGGCGCGCCAACTGCATTTTGGCTTCCTTTGGATGCATTTTTTTAATTTCATTCAGCGAATAATTCGTTAATAATTCAAAATAGCGCAGCATTAATTTATCGGATATCGACATGATTTTACCGTAAATTTCATTTAGCGGCTCGGTTACGCCGATGTAATTACCCAAGGATTTGCTCATTTTTTGCGCGCCGTCCGTTCCTTCCAGCAAAGGCAGGGTAACCACCGCCTGGGGCTTTTGCCCGTAGCGCTGCTGCAGGGTGCGGCCCATTAGAAGGTTGAATTTCTGATCGGTACCGCCGACCTCGATGTCGGCTTGCAGATGGACCGAATCGTACCCTTGCAGAAGCGGATAAAGAAATTCCAAGACGCTAATATCGCTCTGGCTCTTAAACCTTTCCTTAAAATCTTTCCGCTCCAGCATGCGCGCCACCGTATATTGTGAAGACAACTGAAAAACATCCGCCAATCCCATCTTCTCCAGCCACTCGGAGTTATAGACCACTTCGGTCATGTTCCGGTCTAATATTTTAAAGACTTGTTCTTGATAGGTCTTGGCATTTTGTTCAATTACTTCCCTTGACAGCATTTTTCGGGTTTCGGATTTGCCGGAAGGGTCGCCAATTAAGGCCGTGAAATCGCCGATAACAAAAACTACCTTGTGGCCTAATTCCTGGAATTGACGCAGTTTATTTAAGACAACGGCATGCCCTAGGTGGATATCCGGCGCCGAAGGGTCAGCTCCCCATTTGACGCGCAAGGGACGGCCGAGCAAAAGCTTTGCTTGTAAATCTTCCGGGGTGATAATTTCTACTGCTCCCCGGTTAATAATATCTAATTGTTCTTTAACTTCTTTCACCGACAGCCCGCCTTTTTAAGCGCTTGACGAATAACTGACAGCGGAACGTTGTTGCGGACAGTAACCCGTCCGATTCTTTCCGGCAAAACAAAATTGACCTTGCCTTGTCTTACCTTCTTGTCTTTTATCAAGCTGCTGCTGATCCGGCGGCAGGAAATACCGGAAACCGCGGTCGGCAGTCCCAATTTGCCGAGTAAATTAACGATCCTTTCTACCGCTTCCTGGTCCAGTATCTTTAATTCCTCTGCGATATGGGCGGCGGCAATCATACCAACGGCGACAGCTTCCCCGTGCACAAATTTCCTATAGCCGGTCGATGATTCCAGCGCATGCCCGATGGTATGGCCAAAATTCAGGATCATG
>JASEHX010000050.1 GCA_030018645.1 Candidatus Margulisiibacteriota bacterium
CCGCCGGAAACAGTTAAATCATCCTTCACTTCCAGCTCGTATGCCCCTATATTAATCGAACCGTTAGTTATGGTTAGATCCTGTCCAGCAGCATCTAAGATGCAATCAGATGCCAAATTTACGGTAGGGGAGTGGGTAGCGTCGCCGATGGTGATATTGCCGTTATAGGTGCCGGTGGCGCCGGTTAAGTCAAAAGTTTGGGTGCCGGACCCTAAAAAGTTTAGTGGGGAGGTACCGCCGTCATAATTAGATGTAATAGTAACATTGCCGGAAACATTAATTGATCCAGTGCTGATCAGCCCGTCATTTAAGGTTAAATTATTCTGGACCACCAAGGTGTCTCCGCTGGAAATGGTTAATGTTGTAGCAGTGGAAGAGGCTTTTCTCTGGAAATTGTAAAAAGTGCCGCTGTTGCCGCCGGAAAGGGTTGAATCGAAATCAAAAGTTTGATTCCCGCCGTCTGAAATGACCGTGCCATTGTTATGGTTAAATGTTCCGCCGGCGGTGTGGGTCCAGGCGCCGGAGACATTTAAATTGCCTGAAGTGGAGGTAAAGGTCCCGCTGCTTAAAGTAAAACCGCCGTTTAGGTCAATTGCCGCGGACCCGCCGGTAAAGGTCCCAGCAGCTTGGGAAAAATGGCTGGAACCAATGGTCAAACTGCGGCTTTGGGTAATTTCTCCGACATAACCAGCGTTAATGCTTATCCCGGCCACTGATCCGGCGAAACTGGCGTCAATAATTGAATTTTTAGTCGAGGTGCCGTCAAAAGCAACCGTATCACTGGCGCCCGGAGTTCCATCCGGACTCCAGTTGCCGGTAGTACTCCAATTATTGTTGGCTCCGCCCCCGTCCCAGGTGTACGCGGCAGCAAAGGCAGAACCGGCAGTTGCTGCTAGTATCAGCAAAACAATAAATAGCCAACTTAATAGATTATTGCCTCTTTGATTGTCCATTAATTCCCACTTCCGACAAGATTTTTACGAAATCTTCCCGACTGATATTTTTTTGGAGATCGGTTTCGTTCAAGATAAAGGCGGCCTGATTTTTGAGGGCAAAGGCCTTTTCCAAGATAGTATAGGCATCAAAAAGAGAAACCTTTTGGTTGGGGTTGAAAGAGCCATCACGGAGAATGGCGGCATCTTCCGCCGCGGTCACAAAAGGCGCCGCCCAGTGGGAGGCAGATAAATTTTTATAGTGCGGTGTCACTCCCGCCGGAGCGGGTAGTTTCTTAATACGAACAATGACGGTAATAAATTGGGCATTAGTCAATTCAGCGCGGGGACGGAAAGTCCCGTCCGGGAACCCCTTAAAATAACCTTTTGCGGCCATTTGGATGATTAACTGGCGGACAGCCAGGTCAGCCACTTGGTCCAGGTCGGTGAAAATTGGGCCGACCACGATTGGTTCAGCCGCTGCGGAAACCGCAACCGGCAGGGGGACAGTTGGTTTTGTCAGCGGCCCAATGAAAGAGATCGTGAAATAGTGAGAGACCGATTGGTCTTCCTGGTAGTAAGGGTGGTAGGCATAATCAAAAATAAAATTACCGAACTGCAGGCCTATTCCTCCGCAAAAATTGCCGGCTTTGGCAACCGTGTTGGCCGCCCCGCCGGAGGCCAAATTTTCATCATACCCAGCGCGGAGCGAAAACAAGGGGAGCGGAGTGTACTGCAATCCGATGTGCACCGGGATTGGATAGTCCGGCTCGGTAAGGTAAAAATCTGAATCCAGGGAAAAGAGGAGCTTAGTTTCTAATAAATTACAGGCGACTCCCAGCTTGGTGAAAGTGGGGATGCTTTCGGTATAGCCGGATGCCCAAGTCAGTTTCCCTCCCAGGGAGTGCGGAAGAAAATTATGCTGGGATACCCCCATATTTAACACATCGTTAATGGTCCATTGGATGCCAAGGTCCATGTCAAATCCGGCGGCGCTGCCCTGGGCCTCGTAAGAGGCGGGCAGTCCCGAAAAGTTACGCGCGATGTATTTAGCGGTCGCGCCAATGGAAAGGTTCTTTAAGGCAAACAATTGGTCAAGCTGTTTTGCGTAAGATAATGAATACTGACTGCTGGAATAGGCGGCGGTGCCGGAAACAACCGGGCGGCCGTTAACTAATGATGTGGAAAGATTAATGTCCGACAAGGAAGCAATTACGGCATTGAAGCCAAAAACGCCAAACCGACTGGGGACAGCAACGGCTAAAGTATTATAGCGCACCTCATTCAACAATTTGGTGTACAGGGAAGTAAGTTGAATGGTTTTCAGTCCCGCCAGGCCGGCCGAATTAAGGTAAGGAGCATTGGCATCGTCGAGAAAAGCAACGCCGGAAGAGCCCAAGGCCAAAGATTTTGCGCCGACGCCGATTAATTCAATGTTTTCCCAAACCTGGGCAGATGCGGAAAAAATTGAGACAAAAAGGATAAAAACAATTATGCAAGAGAAACGAATACGTTTGGCATAAGTAAGCAGCATAAACACCCGCGATTATAACATTTTTAAGCTAAATTAGCAGTAATTTTTTGGATTTTTCCCTCTCGGATCAGAAGAGCCGTCGCTTCAGGAATGACAGCAGAGGAGATCATTATCTTTTCGCCAGCAGGTTGAATTAATTCATATGAAACAATTTTAACCCCATTTTTATCGTAAGTGTTTTGTTTCTTCTGATTGATATAAGTTACTTCAATCGCCCCCAGCAATTTAAAAGAGAACTCGCCCTTTTTATCAAACAACCAGCCGGGCAGAACAGGAGAAAGCCGAAAGACCAGTTTTCCTTTCTCGTCAAGAGAAAATATCTTTTTGCCGCAAGTCATGATCAGCCACATGTCGATAAACTCGGCGCTGGCGCCGGAAAGACGGGCATAAAACCCCCGGCCATGCTGTTCTTTATTAGGATAAGCACTGCTGGCAATAAAGGACGAATTCTCCAAGACACTGCGCTTGTAAACTTTGGGATCTAAAAAGGGGATTAGGACGGTTCTAAATTCGTTGAAAAATTCAGTATGCATCCCAGCTTTAAGCAGTTCCAATAAATATTTATATTCCATGTGCAGCCAGATGGACTCGTTTTCCAGCCAGCCCGGAGCAAATACCCGCGCGCGGCCAATTTCCAAAGAAACATCCTTGAGCGATGCATTGACCTTGTACATTTTCAATTGCTTATCGTAAAGCGGGCTGGATTTTACGCGCTCGTAAATATTTTTATCTTTCTCCACTTTTAAAGCATGCACAAAGCCCTCCAGGAAGAGGGGGAGGGGCGTTTGTTTAAATTGCTTAACTATAATCTGTTTTTCGGGCGACAGGATATGATCAGCCACCCCATTGACAAAGTAAGTATAGTAATTGCCGTATGTATCTAAGCATTTTTTTACCCCCGCGGAGCATTTTTGGGCGACGGCGTAGAGAAAAACGGCTACCGGCTTACAGTTAACGACTGCTTCTGTTCCGCCAACGCCGAACTTGGTCTTTTCGCGGTACTCTTCCTTGAACCGATTGGCTTTGTCCCAATATTCAAAGTTATCTTTAACCTTTAGTATCCCGGTTAATTGGTCAATAAATTCTTTAACTTCAATCGGAAGAGAAACCATTTTATCACCGGTTAAATACCCAGTAGCATAGAGACATAGTCTCTTTAATTCCAATGTTTCCGAAAGCGAAGAGCCAAATAGGCCGGGTAAACCATTTAAAGCGTCATACCAGTCGGGCTTGTCGGCTTCCATTTCCAGCCCAATCCCCTCGGCATCAAATGCGGCGGCTTTGTTGGCAATGAGGCAAAGGATTTTACTGATCAGAGTGGTTTTATAAACATTGCCTTTACCAAAATTATCCCGCACCAGGTTTTTGCCGTGAGCTCGGCTGTTGATAAGCGCCGCTTTGGCCGGATCAAAACGCACGCTTTCGTATTGGCGAATAACCCCGTTGGGTTGGAAATATTTTTCTCCCCGGCCGACCACCACATGTTCGTTGTCAAAAAAAGAAAAAACCGGTTTATCGAACAATAATTCCGGCAGTTTATCCGGATAGAGACACTCAAAGCTCTCTAAGAGATCGGTGTTATACGAGAAATGGTCAATCCAAAAACCTTCGCCGTGCTGGGCGTCGTCATGCATGGTGGAATGGTCCATAAGGTCGGCGGCAAAAGCCTGGGCATTAGTTAAATATTTAATTCCCTTTTGTTCGAAATCTTTCAGGATATATCCTAATGTGTAGGGATTAGTTAGCTTGCCGACTAATTCGGGGACAGGAGATTGAATATGTTTCTTGAGAATTGCCTCGGCTTCGGCGGCCGATTTTATGCGGAACTGACTCCCCAGCACCACCAGCGGATTAAATCCATCCAGTTGAATTAAGTTAAAGAAGCGGACGATATTTTCTTCGGCCACAGCCGAGTTGATAAAGACGTCATTGCGGCGGTTTTGGTTGATATCGCGATAGTTGCCGTTGCCTTGCGAAAAATAAGCGGGCATCAATTTGAAGTCGTTATAATCCCTTTCCATGTCGCCGTGCTTGCGGTAATAAACGTAGACAATTTTATTGCTCACCTTGACCGGCAGTCCGCCGCGCATGACATTGTCCAGGAAAGTTTGCTGGGCATACAGATCAAAAGCCCGGGACGAACTTTTGGTTTCCACGGTTTTGCAAATATCAGCGATTAACCGGCGGTTTTCAGTCGATTTTTGTATAAAGAACTGTTCGCTGGACGCCGTTTTAGTTATTTTATTGAGAGCGTCAATGCTTTCAGCTTGGCCAAAGAGCGAACAAATTTTAGCGGCGGACTTAGCTTTTAATTCTAGTTTCTTATAGGCAAAGGCTGAAGGCAAGCACCCTTCAGTTTGCTGATGGGCGGGGCAATGGTAAGTTTTACTGCCGGTAAAGGCCAGCGGAATTTCCAAGCTCGAATTGGGCCCGAAAACGCAGGAAGGATTAACGATACAATTTACGGGAAGAATTTTTCCATCCTGGCTGGCAAAGGATAAAAAGAAATGGCCTTTTTCGTTGGGCCGGGTCTGCACCACGTCGGACGGCACCACTTTTAAGCGGTAAAAGGGCGCCCCGCTTTCCAGATTTTCCACCAATCCCCAGGCCTCGGTGGTCTGGCAGATTTTTTTGAGCAGGTCGTTGCTGAAACCGGAGGGGATAATGGTGGGCAGGCCGTCGAGAATTTCAATCTTTTGCTTTTGTTTGGAAAGGTTGGTAATTTCTACAATTCTTGCTAGGGCAGGAAATGGTTCATTGGGGACAGTAAAATACTCTACCCCCACCTTAATTTTTAACTTGGAGTTTTCCTCCGCCAAGATTAGTCCGGCGGGAGAGATGCGCATAGTTTTAGGGTAAGGCGAATGTTCGGAAAAAGGCTCGTAAAACTGTCCGTTCACTTTTAGAAAAGTGCGAAAACCCTGGAGAGAAACCACGCGATAGGCCTTATTGGCGGATTGGAATTCAAGGAGAGCCCCGTCTTTATCCTGTACTCCCATGGAGGTAATGCACTGTCCCCGGTTGGCATAAAAGACCCACATGGGACAGCCGAAAATGCCGGCTATGCCCGGAAAGAAGCTGGAAAACGTAGGGGCAGAATTGTAATTTTCAATTACAAATTCACCACTCTTGGCCAGGGAGTACTTTGCCGCCGCCATAATAGCGTCAATATAGCACTTTTTGGAAAGCTATTCAACAATTGTCTAAATAATCCATCCGCGTTATAATTTCCCTCATGGCACGGCCCAAGAAAAAAGAGCACCCATACGTGGGAAGAGGCGGAGTAAAACTGGAAGCCGCCCTTAAGGCCTTTAACATAGAAGTAAAGGGACGGATTGCATTAGATGTCGGGGCTTCCACCGGCGGGTTTACCGATTGTTTGCTCCAGCACGGGGCGGCAAAGGTGTACGCCATTGACGTTGGTTATGGAATTCTCGATTGGAAACTGCGCAATGACCCGCGGGTGAAAGTACTTGAGCGCACCAATATCAGATATCTAAACGTAGAGGAATGTGGAGCGCGAACTGCGGATCTTGCCGTCGTTGATGTATCGTTCATTTCGCTATCCAAAGTTTTGCCGGTAGTTTATGGATTGCTAGCCGACAAAGCTGCAGTGATTGCCCTTATTAAGCCGCAATTCGAAGCTAAACGAGAGCAAGTGGAAAGGGGAGGGATTGTGAGAAGTGAGGAAGTGAGGGAAGAGGTGGTTAGAGGGATTAAGACGGCAGCAAAAGGCGGAGGGTATAGGGTGCAGGGGGTAGTGGAATCGCCCATTACCGGAGCGGATGGGAATGTGGAGTATTTGATTTATCTGCAAAAACAAGACACCTTTCCGGATAAACACCAAGACACTAAGGGAACAGTCAAACCGATGGCGGCTTTGGCGTTTACCTCCCCTTAGAGTCTTGGTGCCTTTGTGTTAATTCCCCAATATTTATTATTCAATTGTCATAATAATCTATCCAAGCTATAATCTCTCCATGCGGGAAGTGCTTACTGCTTTAGTTGTTGGTATTTTTATTGGCGCTTTACTCCTTTATCTCTGGTATAAAAAAGCACAGCGCTTTAGCAATCCATCAACCCAGCAATCAATTTCCTATTCCCCGCAAGAAGTGGAAAGCCTGCTCTTTAAAGCGGGCTATACAATAGTGACAAAGCAACCTAAAGCTACGATCATTACCGAAATTGATGGCAAAGAACACCTGGGAACGTTGGAGGCCGATTATTTAGTTGCCAAGGAGAAAAGGCAGTACGTTGTGTTTATCAAAACTAGCCAAGGGACCAGCGATCCTCTGGAGCCGGTTTTTCGCCGGAGGTTAGTTGAGCTCCAAACTGCCTTTGGGACCGAAGCGCTTTTACTGGTAGACCCGGAAGCCGGCGAGGTGGAAGAGATATCCTTCCGTTTTCCACGCGAGCGCAGGATTGACGGACTTTTCCGACTCCTCATTGCCGTCTTTATCGTTGCCGTAGTTATTGGTATAATCTGGATGCTGGTCCAATTACGTTTATTTTAGGAGCACAGGATGAAAACAGTCGGCGTCATCTATAAAAAAGAAGATCAATTGATTGCGGGGACCGCCCAGCAGGTCATTAAAGAATTAAAGTCAAAGGGCTATAAAGTAAGCTTGGAAAAAGCTGACTTTGTCATCACTTTGGGCGGCGATGGCACGATCTTAAGAGCTGCGCGTCTCTTGCTAGGCAAAGACCTTCCTATCCTGGGTGTGCATATGGGAGGATTGGGTTTTCTTTCTGAAATTGATTTGCATAATCTCAATGACGCGCTGGAAACCGTTAAGAAAGGCAAATACAGCATTGATGCGCGCAGCATGATTGAAGCCTTGGTCAGCGGGAAAAAAATCGCGGCCCTTAATGATATTGTGATCGGCAAAAGCGGCATTGCCCGCGTCATGCGCATTGAATTGGAAGGAATCTCCGAGTTTGTCACCGACGGGATAATTTTTTCCAGCGCTACCGGGTCAACCGCCTATAACCTTTCTGCCGGCGGGCCGATCCTTTCTCCCCAGTCCAAAAGCATGATTGTCAGCGCCATTTGTCCCCACGCTATCAGCACCCGCCCCTTGGTGCTGGAGCGGCCGGTTGCCGCCATTATTAATCGCGGGAAAGAATCTATTTTAACCGCTGACGGGCAAGTTTTAATTCCCCTGCATGAAGGACAAAAAATCCGCGTTCAGCCGTCAAAACAGCAGACCAAATTCCTGCGGATAAACCCTTATGATTTTTTTGCAAGAATTGAAAAAGCGTTTGCTTTTGGGGCTAGGCCGTAGTTTAATCCGCCGCGTTCAAAAAAAACTGCAATTTCTGAATGAATAGGGTGATAAAGAAGATGAACAACCATGATGATATCACCCGCTGTAAATCAAAGTGCAATACGGCCGGCAACTGTAAGGCCGGCTGTGCCGCGGCTTGCCCCCCGTACCAGGGTAGAGCACCCGACGCCGCCCAGCCAATTCTTACGCGATTTGTCCAGGAGCATTGACCTTAGGGAAAGAGTGCTGTTCCGCGACCAGCTAATTGGGAAAATATTAACCTTTTTAGAGAAAAGGCACGAGAATTCGCCGGTCCTAGTCGGCGACGCCGGCGTCGGTAAAACGGCTATTGCCGAAGAAATTATGCGGCGGCTTTTAACCGGACAATTAGCTGTCAAGGAGGAAGGCATTGGCCGCATCCGTTTTAATAGCTCTGCCCGTTTTTTATCCCTCGACCTGGCAGGCTTACAATCTTTGCGGACCAATCCTCCCGCGCTTGAGGCAGAAATTAAAAGCATTGAAACATTTATTGAAAATGAAGAAAAAGAAGGACGCGTAGTTATATTATGGCTGGATGAAATCCATTTACTGCCCAGTTTTGCCCAGCTTGACCAGCGGCTCAAAGAAGCGACTGGCAGAGGATCTATGCAAATCATGGGAGCAACCACCTACGAAGAGTATCGCCGTACCTTTGAAAAAGATGCTGCCCTGCAGCGCCGCTTTCCGGCAGTTGTAGTTGAACCATTGTCTAAAGCGGATAGCGCCCTCCTACTGCACGGCAATCAAGTTCTATATGAAACGACTCACGGAGTAAGATTACAAGGCAATCATTTATTAGCCGAAATTGTTAGGCTGGCGCATCGTTTTTTAACTGACCGTGTTTTACCTGGTTCCGCCGTTTCGTTGATGGACCACGGGCTTTCGGTCGTAGCTAAAAGGCAAGAGCGCATGAATGCTGCCCTCGTCGGCAAAAAAGGTCTTTTGCTTGCCCTTTTGGAGCAAAGAGTAAGCCAAGGATCTAGCCCAGAACTCGATCTAG
>JASEHX010000051.1 GCA_030018645.1 Candidatus Margulisiibacteriota bacterium
TGCTCTTCCGCGGCTTGCGGCGTTTTAACTCGGTTAAACTGCTAACACATGAATATTTATTGCCAAACATAATTTAGTTATTTGCTATTCTTTATCCTACCGCCGTATTATTAAATTTGGTCTCAATGGTTTGCATGAATTTATAAATGTCCAAAAGCTGTGAAAGCGTATATTCCGATTCGGAGAGATAATCTTGCAATAAATAGGAAAAAGCGGTTCCTTCTTTGTCCAAATCTTGGTAGCCAAGAAAATCAATGGTGGACTGGTTGGTATCCGCAAGTGTCAACAGCGTATCCCCAAGAACGGATCTAAAGTCGCCATAATACGTTAATATTTGGTCACGTAAAGCTGAAGAAGACATTGCTGATATACTAGAAAGCGAACTTACATTAATGTCGGTCATTTTTCCCCTCCTCTTATAAATATTTATTATTTTCTTTTTAAGGAAGCGGGCGCCCCAAAAGGGGAGCCCGCTAAAGAAACAATTAACCCATGGCACCGATCTTCCTTTCGACCAGCGTGCGGACTTGTTTTTCTTGCGTCCCGATGCCGGATACGTTGGAAGCTACTGTTTGGATAATGTCTTTCGCGTACTCGAGCAATGCAACCCCGCCGGTCCCTGAAATCATTGCTTCTGCCCCAAAAAGTTGTATACTTCCAGCTTCCTCGGTCGAGAGATCTCCGTCCACTGCCGTATCAGCTGCCTGATCATCAAGAGAGATTTCATTGGATGCGTCAAGAACTTCGGTCAACACATCATTGTTCATAACATCACAATTATTTAGAGAAGCGACTACCATACCTTGAAATGCGGTTACCATACCTTATTTCACCTCCTTCTTGTTAGATTTTCACCCTCACTAATACTATCGGGATGGGGAAGGAAAAACTTGCATGGTTTTACCCTTATCCCTCACCCCCACGATGTTAAACAAACGCCCCCCTCTCCCAAGAGGAAAGGGGGTAATAAGGAAATACATTTATTCCCCTCTCCCTCTGGGAGAGGGGAGCGCAGAATTAACAAAGTTAGGGGTGAGGGATAAGGAAACACTAAGCTATAATGTTAAACTGCATCCCGGGAATGGACTGATTGGAGATTTCGGCCATGTAGTTTATCACGTCGGAAGGATTGATGGGATTAACAGTTTCAGTAATACTTTGTCCAGCGGATAATGAACTATTGTCAAGCTGGAGGGCTTTAGCTACATTTTCTTCGAGCTGTGAAAGCAGGTTTGATCCTTGACTCTTTGACGAGCCGATTTGGTCCGGATACATCGAACTTAATGAAGATAATGAGTTTTCTATATTCATTTTGCTCCCATGTCCTTCAGCATTTTTTTAATGCGGGTAATATAATCTTCCAGCAATTCCTCTCCCACTTCCTCAAAATCAAACGGCTCATCCTGCATTTCTTTTTGGCGGGTGAGCGATAATTGAGCCGCATTGTAACCCTTCGCCACTTCAACATTGGCCGCCCGGGCAATATCGCGCAAGCTCTTGGCAAAATTAGGCCCCTTATAATCATTTGAGCTGGCGTTTGTCTTATTACTGGACTTGACGCCCGAAACATCATTATTTGTTAACCCAGGCAAAATACTCCAAATGCTGTTCATATTAAACGCTCGCTCCCCTGCTCATGAGATCTTTAATTAAATCATCTTCGTTTACCGCCGAATGATATTTATCTTGAATAGATTGGCTGCGGACTTGCGGCAATGGGATCTGCCTTGATGCAACTGCATTGCTCGAAGCTGAATCCCCAGCTTCAGCACCAAACAACCATTGAAAGACGGTTTTCTTGTCTTTTCTTTGCCCTTGTCCTCCGGCTCCCGACCCACCCTGGCCATCCTGCGCTTCAATCGCTGCTACTGCAGAATCTACAATTACAGACGATACTTTTTCTTTTCCTTTTTGCACTACTTGGCTATTTTCTTCTTCGGTTTTCTCCCTTTTTGCCAGTACTCTGCGCAATCCGGCAATTTGCTTTTGGGCAGTTTGTAATTCTGCCTTAGTCGCGTCAATTTGGGTCTTAATATCTTGGGCTTTTTGCCGCACAATTTGCATCTGCTGGTCTTCAGCCACAGCCTTTTGCGTTTCCTCCGCCAAACCAATTTGTCCCTTGAGAGTATCTCTTTCCCTCGTCAATTGTTCAAGCTGCGCTTTTTCTTCGGGCTTTAAGCTTGGCAGGCGCGCTTCCAGCGCTGTAATCTCAAGGCATACCGCATCCAGACGGCTTTTTAAGGCGATAACTTCCTGGCGGGAAGCTTCCAATAACTTGGGTTTTTCAGCTTCCAATCTCTTTACTTCATCCAATACCGCTTGATTTGAATTAATTAACTCATCCAATAATTTGCGTTTCTCGCTAATTTGCTCTTCCAGCATTGCAATTTCAGCTTCGATAGCCGCTCTTGCCTCTGCATTTATCGGCTGTGCAGGCTGTTCTATTTGCTGGGTTAGTTCAGCCCGTTTGCTTTCCATCTCCGCTATTTCGGCTTGCGCTTTTGGCACTTCTTCTGCCAATATCACTTGTCTTTTGCCAACTTCCTCAATTTGGTCGGCATAGTCAAGCAGTGCTCTGGTTGAAGGGGAAGCCTTTTCTTGAGCTTGAAAAGCGGTCTGCAGTTGCGTCAACATCTCTGAAGGAACTTTCCCGGATGCCGCTAATGCCGACAATAATTCATCCGCTTGTTCTTCCTTGCCAGTATCACATAAATTATTGAATAATTGCGTTAAAACTTCTTCCGGCAGTTTTTGGGATTGAACTAAAATTGCAATCGTCTTAGCCGCCTTCTTTGGGGACTTTTCAGCTAAGTATTGTAGAATAGATAAAACTTCTTCTTTTTTGCCAGCGTCAGCTAATAATGGCTCTAATTCTTTAGCGCAAAGCTCGGGGCTTTTATTAGCAAGATTTAATTCGATTTCTTCTAGGACAGGAACAGCTGCTTTTGCCTTATCACTCATTGCAGCAGAAAGAACTTTATCATTGCCTGAAACAATACCATGCGTCTGGCTAACAGCGTCCCTAATCCAGGGCATAATTGAATCCACCCACTGCTGGTTACGGGCGGCGATATAAGCGGACGCCGTATCCATGTTTTGAATATTGGCCAAGCTGTAATCAAGCTCTGCCATCTCGGCATCATGGCTGTCAAAAGAACTAAAGATCGTGCTGTTACTATTGCTGTCGGTTGATTTCCCCTGCGCACTAGTTTTACCGGTTTCTTTTGTGGCTGCATCTTCTTCTTTGGTCCCGGCCTTTTCGGCTTTATTATTGGCTGCCTCATCATAAGAAGCGCTAACTACCACATTAAGAACGCTAGAAGCAAAAGAGCATAAACTGCCGGCAGTGCTCCACCAAAAGGACTCTTTAGAATATCTGGTTTTTCGATCGCGCCTTGACTGTTCAATACTGTCCTTATAATCTTGGTTATCTCCCAAATCACTTGTATCCCCCGAACCAACCGTTTCAGTTGGGGGAGAAGGAGAAGTAGTAGGAGATGGTGTAGGAGTGGGGGTGGAAGATGTCGCAGGAGATGGCGTGGTTTCCATTGGACTTTGTGGAGCAACTGGAGTAGAACCAGCTTGCCCGGTCGGCGCGGCAGCCGCACTTCCTTTACTGTCTTTGCTGGTATATAACACCCGGTTGCTATCCGCTTTAGCTGCAGCAATACTGCAAGCTAGTGATGCCGCACTTAAAGCAACGCTAATGCCCGAAAGCAGCATTCCTTTCTTAGCCGATGAGATTTGGTTTTCGCGAGAAACTAGAGCTTCAAGCGCGCTCTTTAAAGAATCGAGCATAGCCATAGCCACCGCTTCTTTTTCTTCAACCGAATCCTGGCCATAGTCGCCGGTATATATTTTTGCTCCCGCGGCCCGGCGGGCGGCAGAGGCAATGGAGCGGGCAATAGCAATACATTCTTTAATATTATAAAGCGCTTGCATTTTAGAAGAGAGTTTGGCCGAGCCAGCGCTGACTCCCTGATAAGTCCCGTCCAAAGTAACAATCAATTGTTCATTCATGGCACAAAGGGTCTCGTACTCCATCTGGTCCAGTTTTTCATCAATCGTCCGCGCATTGGTGGTTTTTTTACTGGTGCGGTCAACTGTGGTCTTGGCTTGATAACCTTCGTATTCTCCATATCCTTGCGCCGCATCATGCCAGTTGGAAGCAAATTGGGTAGCCGAATTTGCCAGGTTTGCTGCTCCTGAAATAATTTTTACCGTACTAGCCGCTTTCTGCAGGCGATCGGCCATTTGTAACCCTTGCGCCGCCAGGTTTACAATATAAACGACACAAGCAACAACAAAGGCCACCGCATTTATTCCCATCGAAATGGCAGACATAATGAATTTTTTCTCGGCGTCATGCGCGCGGTTCAAGATATTAGCGCGGGCGCTTTGGAAGGAAACCATGTCTCCCATCACTTGCATAGCTGTCCTAAAATTAGCTTGGTTAACTGATTGGGTAAGTGAACCAGTGACCGGAGTAGAAATTCCGCTCATCTGCTCGCGCACTATCGCCAGCAATTCTGATTTTAAAGCGCGGGCTTTAGCTATAGCTTCTTTGGCCGCATATATTCTCCCCAGCCGGTCATAGATTGAGGTTATTGCGTCAAAATCAACATCCACATAACCATTTCCCGTATCAACAATGGTGGCATCGCTGATTGCATCTAGATACGCTTGGGCTTCCGCTTGATCTAACTTTGCTTCAACACTATCTCCCCCTTTTTTATCAAATAGCTCGCGCAGTTCTTTTTCGTAAGAGCTTTCGATGTCCATATTCCGGCCGCACCCTTCACCCCATCCTGCATTAACAAAATTATAAATGGAGATTGCTAGTGTCATAAGCAGCGATAATATCGGACCAACATAAGGGATAAAATTAAGTAAGATGCTGACAACCGATCCGCCGATATTAATAACGGCATTTTTGGTATTTTCTTTTTCCGCCAGCTCTTTTTGCCGGGCGATGTTTTTAGCGCTGATCACCTGCTGTTGTTGGAATTTGATGGCGGACAGGACCATTTGTTTTTGGGAAAGGACATTTTCTACCGCGTTCTGCAGTAAAGATTCACCAGAATCCTGGAAAGCATAACCGGTAAAAGTGGCTTGGGCAATCCGGCGCAAGTCGCGCGCGTTTTTCATGATATCAAAGATACAGCGGATAGCATTATCATAGGCCGTCTGCCGCATCTGGTAAGCCGCAAAGGCCTCGGTATCAAACGTATAATAGCCGTCCCCGCTCTCGATCATCAAATCTTTGTTTTTGGCCGCCGCTTTCATATTGGCTTCTTCCGCATCCTCCATCCGCTCCAGTTCATCAATCACGGTTTGGCCCACCCCTTTATCATCCTCATCGTCTTCAGAACCATAATCAGCTTCCACCGGCGAATATTCTTCTATATTATTCATGAGTGATTCTGCTGCCGCAGAAGCTGCTGCTGAAGCCGCGCCGCATAAGGCTGATTCCACAGCAATCAATCCAAGAATAGCTGGTGCAGTCAATGTTCCCCAGCTAACAATAATAATAACAATAGCGATCACGATTGCCGCAACTATTGCCGATACAGCCAATGTCAGCCAGGGTTTTGCTTTTTGTAAATCCTGTAAACCCCGCAAGATATCGACAGTTGATTGGTGCAATTGGGTCTTAATCATTAATTGGGTGGTTGTCATATCAAACATAGCCACCGCATCCCCCATCCTGCCTTCAGCCGAAACCATTAATAGTTCAGCATCATTACTGACGCCGGTTAATCCTGTAAACTGGCTGCGCACAGCATTGCGCAGATCATGCTTTAATAACTGCAATGAAAGGTACATGCGGAAGGCATTTTCCATTCCCACTAGCTGGCCGCGGTACTGGCTGATCAATCCTTCAACATCCAGTTCTTCTGCCGGATTGATCAAGTTATCAGCAAAATCAGTGTTGGTCCATTTATCAATCGCCCAAATCAACCATTGGACCGGAAAGGCCATGCCAACTAAGACCCCTACTAATCCGCCATTTAGGTTATCCCAAAATTCATGTTTTTCTTTATATTCTTCATATGCATCTAAAGCTTCCTGCAAGTTGGCATCGATCTTTTCCTGTAGTTCTTCTATTTCTTGATTAAACCTTTCCAACGAACTGATCATCCCCAAAAAGAAGGTTGAAAATTCATCGCTGGCCGCGGCATCCGCCGCCAGGGAAGCAATGATCATGGCAATCACTTTCTGCAGAGCTTCTAGGGTTGCATTGGTTGCATTGAGGTAATTTTCGGTCTCCTGCAACATTTCCGCAGATAAATCGTCAGCAGAATTACCGCCGCTTATAACCGCTGCCGTTTTCGCTCCCGAGCTTTCCCCTTCGGTTTTCAGTTCCTTAACTTTATCATTATAGTGCTCCATGTTTTCTTTGTTGACTTTATTGAACACATTCAAGATAGCCACATTGACAATCTTCAAAAGAAATTGGGCCTTCCGCGAAAAAGATTCTTTGTAGGAATTCTTGCCTTCCTGCTCCATGGGTATGCCGGAAAAAGTTTCGTCCACGATCCATTTGGTTTCAAACAAGGAGGACAGCGCAATTAAAAGGCACATGAAGGCGTTGAGGCGAGCCATTAACTGCTGTGCCCAGGCCTCTAGCGCTTCGGCATCAACCGAAGAATATCCTCCTTTAGCATCGGTAATATAATCTTCTTCATCAAAGCCAAGGACCATATCGGTTAATTCTTGGTCTAAAGAATTGATTTGGTCAATTGCATTGTTTGAGTTGGAAGTTGAAGAAGTGGTGCCGTCAACCGCATTTTGATAGTCGGAGCTGTTCTCAAGATACTGCCCATCTTCCGCATCAAAGTTGACGTGTGACTTTTCGGCAGAAGATAAGGCGGAATTAATGCCGGTAGAAGTAAAGGCCGCTCCGGAAATAGCCGCACTATCGGTAATTTCTTTTATTTTAAATTGTCCGCGATCGGCGACTAAATAATTGGGAGTGGCTCCCGCGCCGGCAGCTTGCTCCATCTCAAGCTCCGCCATTTTTTTGATATCCGCAGGACTGTATACACACGTAGTCATATCTACTTATATATCGTGTCTTAATGGGGAAAACTTGTGCGGTTATGGTCTATTATAAAGAAGATAAATGCTTTGCAAGAGATACAAAAGGAATGGCCATAATATTATTGGCTAATGGCAATTCGGTATCAGATAGGCAAACAACCATTCCTTGGTTTACTTCTTTTTGGAACAATTTGCAAAATGTATTAATGGGTGCTGCATGAAGCAATGTAGGGGTTTTGGTTATTTTTACTTCGATTGGAACTATTTTATTATTCAGCTCAATTATGAAATCTACTTCATCTCCGCCGGCTGTTCGCCAAAAATAAATTGCTGGAATAAGTCCACGGTTATGGTAGAACTTGAGGAGCTCTCCAAAGACAGCGGATTCAGCCAGCGGACCGGCAAAATTGCCTTGCAAGGCAAGAACCGGGTCTTTCAATCCAACTAGGTGTGAGCAAAGGCCGGTATCGGTAAAGAATAGTTTTGGAGCTTTTATTAAACGTTTTCCTTTATTATTATAATAAGGGCGGACAGAATATATTTGCTGGCTGGCTTCTAAAATATTAATCCAAGCTTTAATGGTGTTTACCGCAATGCCAAGATCTTTGGATATTGAAGAAAGATTAAGTAATTGTGCATTACGCGCGGCGCACATCTGCAGAAATATTTGGAATTCACTTAGATTGCCGATTTGGCGCAATCCCCGCACATCTCTTTCAAGATAGGTTTGTAGATAGCCGGCATACCATAAATTTGAATCAAGCTCTGGATTAGCGGCCAATTCAGGGAAAGCGCCGCGCACCCAAAAAGAGAATAAGGGAATAGAAATGTTATTATTTATTGGCAATTGATTAAAGCGGCTTTCCTGCCAATTCATGGGCAGTAGAGTCAAAACCGCGCAGCGGCCCGCCAATGATTCGGTTACGCCTTGCATAAGAGGAAATTGTTGTGAACCGGTCAGCAAAAATAAACCCTTTTGGGCGCGATGAGTATCAATTTCAATTTTAATATAAGGCAGGAGGGATGGGGCATATTGAATTTCATCGATTATCAGAGGAGCAGGATACTTTTCCAAAAACAATTTTGGATCAGCAATCGCAAGAGCACGAATTTGGGGGTCATCCAAAGTAACATAATTGTGGCTTTGCTTGAAAAAATGTTCAAATAGAGTGGTTTTCCCTGACTGGCGGGGTCCGGTTAATATTACGGCCGAAAATTGCTCGACAGCCCTTTTAAGGGTATTTTCGATTTCCCTTGGCCAATATTGCATTGGATTATTGCCCATGTATTTAGCATAACAGCGACAAATTATTAAGTCAAGAGCAGATTTGCAATTAAAATGCAATAATACACAACCTTGTATTTACCTACCACTCCCCGCCTATATCGTGCATAAATGGGGAAAACTTGTGCTATTTTTAGATATACAATTTGGCGCAGTATGCGTATTTTTTAGGGATTACTTTCTAGATATTTTAACGCCCTAAGCGACATTAAAGCCTCGGTAGCATTTGCATTAGTGGGATCAATTGCCAACACCTTTTCATATTCTGCAATTGCTCGATCAATATCTCCCTTTTGAAAATAAACCGATTGTTTTTTATATAGTAAAAGGAGACCACTTGTTAAAGGAAAATAGACCCACCT
>JASEHX010000052.1 GCA_030018645.1 Candidatus Margulisiibacteriota bacterium
GTTTTATGCCAGGCTTGTTCCCGTACTGCAAACTATCAATTTGTCTTTTGAAATTATCTTTGTCAATGATGGCAGCTCTGACCGCTCTTTAGAAATATTAACAAAACTAAACCAAAGCGACCCGCGCGTAAAATATATCAGTTTTTCCCGCAATTTTGGCCACATGCTGGCGTTGACAGCCGGTTTAGATGCTTGTAATGGTGAAGCGGCCATTACCATTGATGCCGACCTCCAGCATCCGCCGGAAGTGATCCCGGAATTGGTAGAAAAATGGATTAGCGGGGCAATGGCGGTAAATACTTTGCGGCGTGATACGCAAGGGGCCGGGATCATCAAAAAAATTACGGCGGGGTTCTTTTATTGGCTGATCAACCGTATTGCCAAAATTAATTTGCCGGCCAATGCGGCCGATTACCGCTTGTTGGACCGCAAAGTTATCGATACGTTGAAGGGTGTGAGGGAGCGATCGCGGTTTCTCCGCGGACTTATCTCTTGGGTAGGGTATAAACAAGCTTTTGTGGAGTATACGGCGGAAAAACGTTTTGCCGGCAGGACCAAATATTCTTTTTCCCGCATGTTTGCTTTTGCCATTGACGGTATTACTTCTTTTTCATCTTCCCCTTTAAAATTATCCATTTATTTGGGGCTAATTATTGCCTTTTTTAGCTTTGTTTATATAGTATATGCCCTATACATCCGATTGTTTACTGCTCAGGCCATTGCCGGGTGGACGTCGGTTTTGGTGGCCGTCTTGTTTATCGGCGGGATACAACTAATATCGCTAGGTATTATTGGAGAATATTTAAGCCGGGTGTTTGATGAAACTAAACAGCGGCCGCTTTACATTATTGATGAGAAAGTTGGGTTTTAATGGGACAGTCCCCTTTCGCATTTAATCAAGTAATCGAAAAATATAAGCAGCTTTTTTCTGCTTCCAAAGACTTTTTATTCGGCCGAAATAGGGACAAATTGTTTTCCAATATTCCGTATATTCTTTTTGCCTTAGCGATGATTTATTATGTTTATAACCTATCTTTTTTATCCATTCTTGCCCAAGCCAATTTTGGCACCGGTACGCACGATGTAGGGGTCTACGATCAAGTTATTTGGCTGGCCAGCCGTTTTATGGCGCCAATCAGCACGTTGGGATGCCTTAGCATTTTTGCCACCCATGCTTCATTTTATTGCATCCTGCTTGCTCCGCTTTTTTGGATTTGTCCCAGTATCAATATACTGTACATAGCTCAAAGTGTTTTTCTAGCTGCGGCAGCCATTCCAATCTTCCTTTACGGTAAAAGACGGCTAGGCAATTCTTATTTGGCATTAACCGTTGGCCTTTCTTTCTTGCTTTATCCTGCTCTTCAAAACATGAACCTGGAAAATTTCCATCCGGAAGCCATTGTCATCTTTTTTATTGCTTGGGCAATCTATTTCATGTTTGCCGGAAACTATCGCTGGTATTATCTTTTCCTGATTTTGTCAATTATTGGCAAAGAAGAAGTTTCCCTGACGGCCATATTTATTGGATTATATTTATGGCTGTTCAAAAAAGAAAAAAAACACGGTGTTGTTACAATTGCAATCGGCGTAATTTGGTTTTTGTTCTGCTCAAAAATCCTAATGCCCTGGGCCAATGGAGCTTTGTTCGCGCCTGCGGCGCAGCCATTGATCTATTCGCACTGGTTCGGGGCTTTTTCTCAAAATAGCCTAAATCCGCAATACTATTGGAATAGCTTCATTAGTTTAGATGCATTAAGGTATATCAATGAATTAATGCTGCCGGTTTTATATATTCCCCTATTGGCGCCAGCAACTTTATTTATGGTAATTCCCTCATTGGCTGTTAATATGCTTAGCAATTGCGGCTATTTCCGTTCTGTTTTTTACCATTACAATTATGTCATAATCGCTGTGCTTTTTTATGCCTTGATTGACGCTATTTGCAAGATTGGCAGACCAAAGGTTAATCCTCATGTAAAAAACGCCTTATTGATAACCGCTGGCCTTGCTCTAATTGTATCTAGTTTCATAACAAATTGTGCGCTAACCCGCATCCCAATGGTCAATTACGCTTCGGCCATAAAAGGCGGGCTGGCAGAGTCAAAGAGCATCCGCAATACCGCCAAAAGGGAAGCACTGCGGATCATTCCTAAGGATGCCAGAATTTCGGTTTCATATTCCATTTGGCCGCAGCTTAGCCACCGCAAAGAAATATATTTGTTTCCCAACCCTTTCCAAGAGGCATTTTGGACGGATGGGGTTGTACGTCCGCCAGCTCTCCTGCATGTCGATTACTTAGCGATAGAGTGGGGGAACCATAATAATGAAAATGATCGGTTGATTTTGCAATATCTGATGAATTCTGCTTTCTTTAAGGAAAAGTTATGGTGCGGATCTCTTATGATCTTACAGCATACAAACGTTACCCCGGAAGCGAACATGGGCGCCAATTACACCTTATATAACTTCGATAAGCCGCTGGTAATATCAGATGATTTCTCAAAAAACTTATCCGTGCGGCAGACAGGGAAATTTTCAATGTTATATTTCCCAGATTCCAACCGCGAGTTCAAAAACCTGCTGGGCGAATCAATCCCTGTCGGCAAAGGATTTGCTTTGGAGATTTTCGGTTATCTTTTTATTCCTGTTGGCGGAGAATATCATTTTAATATTGCTAGTGATTCTCCAACCTCAGTTGAAATTGAAGGCAGGAGCGCCCAATCGGCCATTAGACTACAAAAGGGATTTCATTCGTATAAAATAAAGTATATCTATACGGGAGGAAGATATAACCTAAAGCTGTTTGTTACTTCTCCCCAAGGAAAAATATATATTGTCCCAGATAAATATTTGATGCGTGAGAATATCCCAACGATCTTTTCACGATTTATTAGTCAATTTGACCGGGAAAAAGCCAAATTGCTGGATTTCGACCGAACCAGAAGAAACGCGCTCCTTAACGGCGGCTTTGACATTGCGTACGGCAACCAGCCGAAAGATTGGCAGCTTGAGTGCTGGCAGGAGAAAGATGCCGGCGGTTCGTTTGTTTTAGATCAAGGGGCAAAAAAAAGCGGACGATTTTCTGGAAAACTGCAAAGCGTTGGGTTAGCTGACTCCCGCTGGGTGCAGATAGTGGAAGTAAGTCCCAATACGCCCTATAAGCTTTGCGGCTGGATAAAAACGGTTAACATAGCCCAAAAGGGAGACGGGGCATACCTGCAGGCGGAGGGAACAAGCATTCGAACCAAAGTTTTGTTTGGGACAAACGATTGGCAATATGTTGAGGCGGTTGGGCGGACTGGGCCCGACCACAAAGAGCTTAAAATCCAATGCCGCTTAGGCAATTACGGAGCGCCGAACACCGGCACAGCTCATTTTGATGATATTGTGTTTAAGGAAATGGCCCCGGCTGAGATGGATAAATGATATAATATGGCCACAACAATGAAAGGCATTATTTTAGCCGGCGGGACTGGATCCCGCCTATATCCACTGACCAAAGTTACCAATAAACACCTCCTCCCGGTGGGGAAAGAGCCCATGATCTATCATCCCATCCGCAAATTAGTTGGAGCTGGCATTGAAGAAATATTGATTGTAACCGGCATTGATCACATGGGCGATATTGTCAATTTGCTGGGCAGCGGCAGGGAATTTGACTGCTGTTTCACGTATAAAGTACAAGATCAGGCGGGGGGGATTGCCCAAGCGCTGGCGCTGGCAGAAACTTTTGTTGGAGGTGATCGTGTGATGGTCATCCTAGGAGATAATATTTTCCAGGACGACCTTGCTCCTTTTGCCGATAAGTTCCGGAAGCAGAAGCAGGGAGCAAAAATCCTGCTTAAGGAAGTAGCTGATCCCCATCGTTTTGGCGTGGCTGAAATCAAGGGGAATAAGGTAGTTTCCATAGCTGAAAAGCCCAAAAAACCCAAAAGCAATTTAAGTGTTACCGGGGTCTATTTTTATGATCATCAAGTATTCGATATTGTTCGCAAACTAAAGCCATCTGCCAGAGGAGAATTGGAAATTTCGGATGTAAACCAGGCCTATTTACGGAATGGCAGTTTAACCTTTGATGTTTTAAGCGGCTGGTGGAGCGATGCCGGGACGTTTGAATCGCTGGCTAAGGCATCATTATTGGTTGAGGGCAAAATTAAACTTTAGGAGAAACATTGGTGAAACTAATTGTAACCGGCGGAGCCGGCTTTATCGGCAGTAATTTTATCCGCTATGTAATCAATAATTATCCCAATGATGAAGTGGTGAATTTTGACAAGTTAACCTATGCCGGCAACCTTGAGAATCTGACTGATTTGGAAGGAAATTTACACTATCGCTTCTATAAAGGGGATATTTGTGATCCGGTGGCAGTGGAAAAGGCCATTGGATTATTTGATCATGTGGATGTAATTATCAATTTTGCGGCAGAGACGCATGTGGACCGGTCAATCCTTTCCGCCGGCTCTTTTGTCAACACCGATGTTTATGGTACCTATGTTTTACTTGAAGCGGTGAGACGTTTCAATATCCCGCGCTACATTCATATTTCGACCGATGAGGTTTATGGAAGTATTGAAAAAGGCTCCTTTACAGAAGAATCGCCGCTGTCTCCCAATTCGCCTTATGCGGCGTCTAAAGCCGGTGGGGATTTGATTGTCCGTTCTTATGTAAAAACCTATAATCTGCCGGTTATCATTACCCGATCTTCCAATAATTATGGTCATTATCAATATCCAGAAAAAATTATGCCGCTGTTTATAACCAATGCTTTGCAAGGGAAGAAATTGCCGCTTTACGGCGACGGTAAAAATGTGCGGGACTGGCTTTATGTCGACGATAATTGTTCGGCGATTGACCTAGTATTAAGGCAAGGAGAATTAGGCGAGATCTATAACATTGGCGGAGAAAATGAGAGAGAGAACGTTATTGTCACCAAATTAATTTTGCAGGAACTGGGCTTGCCGGAAAATATGATTGAGCCGGTCAAAGACCGCCCGGGCCATGACCGCCGCTATTCAATTGATTGTTCTAAAGTGAAGAAATTGGGATGGAAACCAAAGATGAAATTTGAAGATGGATTAAAGCAAACTGTTGGATGGTATCAAAAAAACCGGCCGTGGTGGCTAAAGATCAAGGAAAAACAGGAAGAGTTTATGTGTTTTGAAAAAAAATGGTATAATGCAAACTAACTATGGAGTTCGCTTAATTGGTTATTGAAAATAATATGAGATTAAATGAAATCAAAAAAAGATTGTTAAAGTTTAAACCTGAATTGGAAAAATCGTATAACGTTGAAGAGATTGGAATATTTGGTTCTTACGTAAGGAACGAACAGAAAGAGGACAGCGACCTGGATATCCTGGTTGAATTTCGAGAAGTGCCAGGGTTATTTAAATTTATGCATCTTGAAGATTATTTGTCGAGTATTTTAGGAATAAAAGTAGATTTAGTAAGAAAAAAAGCGCTAAAACCTCGAATTGGGAGATATATTTTAAATGAGGTAGTGTACATATGATACGAGATTATGGGGATTATATCCAAGACATTTTAAATTCTGCTCTTGAAGTTGAAGAGTTTGTGAGAGGGTATTCAATTGAGCGTTTTATTGGTGACAGAAAAACCATTAATGCTGTTGTCCGAAGTATTGAGGTCATTGGCGAAGCGGCAAAAAATGTTTCTGAACAAATAAAAGCAAAGTATCCTCAAATAGATTGGAAGGCAATGGCCGGTATGCGGGACAAGCTCATCCATGAATACTTTGGCGTTGATCCGGAAATACTTTGGAAGGTTATTAAAGAAGATATTCCTCCAATGTTGCCTTTGCTAAAGCAAATGCTTGGAGAATTGCCCAAGATTTGAATGGATAAAATCTCGATTGCTGTTATAGGTGCCGGCGTCATTGGACTGGCGATTGCCGAAAGCTTGAGCAGAAAACATGAAATTGTTGTCCTTGAAAAAGAGCATTCCTTTGGCCAGGAAACCAGCAGCCGCAACAGCGAAGTAATCCACGCTGGAATTTATTATCCTACCGATACTCTCAAGGCCAGGTTATGCGTTGAAGGGAACCGACTTATTTATCCTTTTTGCCTGCAAAATAATATTCCGCATAATCGGCTAGGTAAAATCATCGTGGCCCAAAATCAGACGGAAATCTCTAGTTTGGAGAAACTGGAAAAGCAAGCTAAGGCAAATGGGGTTGATCAACTGGAATGGTTCGATCAGGAGCAAATCCGCTCTTTTGAACCGGCGGTAAATGGGGTGGTGGCCTTATTTTCCCCCGATACCGGCATAATTGATTCGCATTCTTTGATGAAATGTTTGGAGCAAAAGGCCAAGGAAAATGGGGCCATAATTTCATATGGGTCCAAAGTAACTGGCATCCGAAAATCCGTAAGAGGGTATACTATTTTGGTTAATGATGAGGAGCTTTTAGAAGCTGAAGTTGTGATCAACGCCGCTGGATTGTATTCTGATAAGGTTGCAGGGATGGTAGGAATTGATTTATTAGGAAATCAATACAACCTGCATTATTGCAAAGGTGATTATTTTGCTTATTCTAAGCCGTCTTTTATCGAACACTTGGTCTATCCTGTTCCAGAGCAGGATTTAAGAGGGTTGGGGGTGCATTCGGTAATTGACCTCCAGGGCTGCCTCAAATTTGGTCCTGATGCAAATTATGTAGATGCGATTGATTATAAGATTGATCCTGCAAAACGCCTGGCTTTCTACAATTCTATAAAGGACTTATTTTCTGGGATAGAGGAAAATGATTTGTCACCCGACCAATCGGGCATAAGGCCAAAATTGCAGGGTCCCGGAGAAGGCTTCCGGGATTTTGCGATCAAAGAAGAAAGCGATAAGGGTTATCCTGGTTTTATCAATTTAATTGGGATTGAATCACCGGGATTAACTTCTTGTTTAGCGATTGCACAGCAGGTTGCGAAAATGTTATTATAATGCAAGCAAATGTTATAACACAATCCCCAATATCCGGAGGTAAATATTTATGAAGTTTCGCTGCTTGGTTGCTTATTTGATCCTTAGTTGTTTTTGCTTTGAGTCGGCATTTGCCGCGGTTTCTCCTGCTGATTATCAGACCTTTTTAAATACTCCCCAAGGCCGCGATATGCTGAAAAACGCCAAACCAGGACAGGAAGTGTCCATTGGCAAGAATGAAGCTAAACTGCAAGAACAGCCGGAAGCCGGCCAACCGGAAGAATTAACTGATATTGAAAAGCAATTTTCCAAGGTTGCTTCCCTTGAAGGCCTTTCTCAAATCAAACTTTTTGGTTATGACGCTTTCAAGCGCACAGCGGCCTCCTTTATCCCCGATCTAGATTCGCAAGTGCCGGCAGATTACATTGTTGGGCCGGGGGATTCCTTTAAGGTTACCCTCTGGGGGATTAGCGAAGGGATTTTTGATGTGACGGTCAATCAGGCCGGAGAAATTGTTTTGCCCAAAGTGGGGGTGGTATCAGTTGTCGGCGTGCGCTACGGCGGATTACAGGACTACATCACCAAGCAGTTAAACCGCTATTACGAACAAATCAATGTCAATGTCACCCTGTCCAAGATAAAAACCATCCGGGTCTATGTGGTGGGGGAGGTAAACCAACCGGGCAGTTACACGGTAAGTTCGTTAAGCACGCTTTATTCAGCTCTATTCCAAGCCGGCGGGCCGTCCAAACAAGGTTCCTTGCGCAATATCAAGTTGCTGCGTGATGGCCGAACAATTGCCACAATTGATTTGTACAAGTTCTTGATTTACGGCGATAAGTCGCAGGACCGGGTTTTAGATTCCGGCGATACTATCTTTGTGCCCACCCGGGGGGATGTGGTTGCCATTACCGGCAATGTAAAACGCCCGGCAATTTATGAAATTAAAGGTAGGGCTGATTTATCGGAATTATTACAACTGGCGGGCGGTTTTACTTCGCTAAGTTATCTAAACCGCATCCAGATTGACCGGGTGGTTGCCCACCAGAAAAGGATTATTCTAGACCGCAATTTTTCTTCTGACACCGAACGGGCGAACTTTTCTGTACAGGATATGGACTTGGTTAAAGTATATCCGATCCTGGATGATGTCCAAAATGTGGTATTTGCCCAAGGAAATTTTAAATATGTCGGACCATATGAATGGAAAAGCGGGATGAAACTAAAGGATATCATTTCATCAAAAGATGTTTTAAAGCCATTTTCATATTTGCCGAAAGCTGAAGTAGTAAGAATGGACCTGAAAACTTTCGATTCTTTAATTTATTCGATTGACCTTGAAAAGTTTTTTTCAGGGGATGAAAGCCAAAATATGACGTTAAGGCCGGGAGATAAAATATTTATTTCGACAGATTATAAGCCGCAAGCATCCGTGCTTTTAAAGGGTGAATTTAAATTGCCTGGGACTTATGTTATTGGGGAGGATGAGTGTTTAAGTTCGGTTATTAAAAGGGCGGGCGGATTTACAGAAGATGCTTATTTGTTTGGATCCGTTTTTATTCGCAAATCTGCGGCTAATCTTCAAGAAAATGCCCTTACGCGTCTTATCAATGATATGGAGAAAAAGATTGTGGAACAAGAAACTGCTGCTTTAATT
>JASEHX010000053.1 GCA_030018645.1 Candidatus Margulisiibacteriota bacterium
CGACACTTTGACCAAAGTAGAGGGGGTAAAACACAAGCAAAAGGTAAAGGTTTTTCTATTGATTGCTTGGCTTTGGTTCTTAGGATTTTCTGCCTATGCCATCCCCATTATGTCCAACATTGAATTAACCAGTTTGTCCGACAGTTCCATGGTCATTACCTGGTCAACTACCAATGAAGCGTCCAGCACAGAAATTATCTGGGGCTCTGGCGGTCTAACCGACATAACAACTGTAGAGGGCAGCACTAAATACCATCGCGTAGAATTAACCGGGTTGTACCAAAACACCACTTACCAATACCGCATTAAATCCGGCATTATGATCTTCCCGCCCGAAGTTTATTATTCCCCAGCATCCTTTACCACCCTGACAAAACCAAGCGGCGAATATTTATTCAGCTTTGCGGTATTAAATGATATACGCTATGCAGAGGGAAAAGCCAATGTCCAAAATGCCCGCGGTATTCCCTATGAAATATGCGATAAAATTGTCAGTTCTGAAGTTGCCGACGTCAACCGGCATGGGGTGGCTTTCACCGTGGTCAATGGCAATCTAGCGGAAAATAGCGGGACTTACGGCGACCAAATCGGCAGCAACCCTTTTCTCAAGGGAGAATTAGAAAATTTATCTGGCGCCAGCGACCTTCCGGTCGGAACCGCCTATAAATATCTTCCTAACATCGGTTATGAAGACAAAACAGCCACCTATACCAACGATTGGTTCACTAATGGCTATAAGCCGTTAACCACTGATCCTGGCAGTTCAGAAAGCCGTTATACGGCTATTTATGGCTATAACGTTGCCAGTAAAGATGCCGATTCAGTCTTCAACTATCAATTCAAATACCATTATTACAATTTTATCTTCCTGGATTCAGTTAAAGCCGGCGGGACCGGCGGAGCCGCCAATTTAGGAATATTGAACAGCTTCCTTTCAACTGAAGCCAATTCCAAAACCTTTATTTTTATGAGCTTCCCTGGCTACAACCCGCTGGATGCCAGCACCAAAGATTATCCCCTTGATATACCAACCTCCGAAGTTGGCGGCGGGATCATTAATATCGAAAATGCTGCCGCTTTTCGCGCTACATTGGAAGCATACGAAGATGCTGCCGGCAACCCCATTGTAGCCGCCGTTATTTCTGGTCATTTAGGCGACAATTATAAGCGGGATATCAATAGCATTTCATATGTTCGTCAGGGTCCGGCATTGCAATACCCAACCGGTTATTCCATATACAAGGTATACAGCACCGGTTATGTTAAGACGTTCTATAAAACCACCGGCGGGTCAATCGAGGCCGACGGGGATACCAAACCATATTACGAGTATGCCCGCGACCAAATCAGCACCGAAGTGGTATCTGGACAAACCCTCCCCAAAGCAATCCTTACCCAGTTTTGGCTGGGTTCTTCCAGCAACCGGAATTTTACTTATACCTACGACTTTATTCCTGGTCTGGCTCCCGCTGTTATTTCCACTGCTCCTACCAGCAATGAAAGCGCAGTAACTTTGAACAGCCCGCTTTTGATTTCATTCAATAAACGCATGACCACCCAAGATCTGGGCACCTGGGTAACCATCCGGGATTCATCAAATAATGCGGTTACTGTATCAAGCGAAAGCTTTCTAGATTCAAGCCGTACCATCTTAAAAGTCAGCCATTCCGACTTTGTCAGCAATGAGGTTTACGCCATTACAGTAAGCGCGTCTAAAGCCAAAGATGAAGGATTAACCCCTATGTCAGCCGATTATATTTTCAGTTTCAATACCACCGGCGCTGTTCGCGATGACCAGCCCCCCGTTGCAACCGTCTACCCCTTACCCGACAATACAACTACCGACCCTTATCCTAACTTTACCGGTATCGCCACCGACGACAGCCGAGTGATTATTGTGCAGTATCGCATTGGCAGCAGCGGATCTTGGCTTTCAACCGAAGCTGTCGATGGCGCCTTTACCAGCACCACCGAAGTTTTTCAAATAAGAATTACCGAACCTCTCTCTGCCGGCATCCACCAACTTTGGCTTAAAACCTCCGACGGCGCAGGCAATACTTCCGCCGAGGGGTTTTCGGCGTATACCTTCACCTACATTGTTGGGAACAGGCCGTCTACCACTTCTTTTTTGATCAACGGCAGTTCGGTTTATCCGGGTGATACGATCAACTCAAGGCCGTCAATTGAAGTTGTCATTACCTCATCCAATTCGCTTGAGTCCGGCCGGATAACTATAGATTCGGTCCCGTCGGCCCTTTCATTTATTAAAGTAGATAATAATTATTACAGTACTCATGAGGTAACTACTGCCCTTGCCAACGGATCACATACGATTACGGTAGAAGCTTTTGATATATTGGGGAATGGTATGACCTATGAAGTCACAGCCTTATACACCCAATCATCTTCGAGTGCTTCCATCCAAGGGGTTCCGCTGAATTATCCCAATCCTTTCAACCCCTCCACCCAAACCACCCGCATCGGTTACACCCTTTCAAAAGATTCTAATGTTACTCTAAATATATTTGATCTTCACGGCAATTTAATTATTAAAAATACTTATTCTTCCGGTCAAACCGGCGGTAAAGCGGGATATAACGAAATTACTTGGGACGGCAAAGCCAGTAATAATTCCACAGTCGGCAACGGCATTTATTTATATTTCTTAATTGCTGATGGGCAGGTTGTTCAAAATGGGAAAGGGAAGTTAACGGTGTTTAGATGAGATTCATTAAGATATTATTACTTTCATTAGTCATTAGTCATTCTGCTTTCGCCGGCACCAGCTATGACCCCTCCAACAATCTTTTTTCCGCCCGTCAGCTTGGGATGGGCGGTGTTTCGGTGGCTTATTCTGACGACGCCAATGGGGTATTTTCTAATCCGGCAGGTTTAACTGAAGTTGTTTTTCCCCAGCTTAGCGGATCATCCCGGACCACTCTCATGGATGAAGTTCAATATTCACTGGCGGCTTGGGCCATGCCTACTGATTGGGGTGTGTTTGGTTTTGGGTTTGTAGGCGAAAACACCAGCGGGTCATATCCAACCACCCTTGATCCAGTCACCGGCCGTATAACTATTGACACCAGCCGAGAAACTTCCAGTTATAGCAACAGCACGTTGGCAATTTCATATTCGAAGAAGATCAACCGGCAATTTTCAATCGGAGGAGCATATAAGATATTCAACCAGCACCTTTCGGGAGGGACATATAGTGATGCTTCTGCCTCGGGCATTGATCTTAGCGCTTCTTTCCAACCCTTTGATTGGCTGACTGCCGGGGTAAACTTACAAAATTTAGCCGAGGGCAGTTTAAAATGGACGGGCGGAACCAGCGACACCATTGGCGGATTTTATAAATTTGGATTAAAATTAAACCTGTTAGGATCTTCTTACAAAGCTTTAAGGTCCCATTCGCAAGGCCTGACAGTTGGATTTGATTTGGATCTTCCGCACAATACAATTTCAGGATCAAACTATCATCTAGGATTGGAGTATTCCCCGCTTTCAAAACTATTCATCCGCACCGGCATCAGCCAAAATGGCCTGGCTTTCGGCGTTGGGCTGGAAAACAGCGGATTTCGGTTTGATTATGCTTATTCTTCCAACCCTAACCTTCCGGGTGAATTACCCCATTATTTCACCTTGTCCTATGTCGGCGAAAGGAGCGCATCCTTTACCCAAAAATTAAAACGCAAGGAAGCTGTTTTTGTCTTTACCGGCCCTCGCGATAGGTCTATCACTTCTTCTTATGAAGTAACTTTGTCTTTTGAAGCTTATGCAAAAAGAACGATTGACCAAACCACGGTTTGGACGGTTACTTCATTATCTTCAACACAAGAGACCCATGAAGTTTTCAAAGATGAAAGCTTGGCAACCCTGTCACTTAACGGCAAACTGCTGCCGGAAAATCGGCATAATTTTGAAGAAAAAGCCTTTTTGCATGCCGGACGCAATGTGCTTCGCTTATTTGGGTACACTGCGCCAGAGCAATTGCCCGACCGAAAAGTAATGGATGCAATACCGGTTTCAGCTGAAGTTCGGATCCTGCACTTTACCCCTTTCCACGATACGCCAATGGATTTCTGGGCGATTGAGCCCATTGCGCTTTGTTCAACGCTTGGTTTGACCGCCGGCTATCCAGACGATACATTTAAACCGGATAAGGGCATCACCCGGGCAGAATTGGTAACTTTACTTGTCAGAACCATGGCGGCAACGCTCGAACCCGGCTGGGAGTTTACTTCTTTTACCGATGTCCCTTACGGCCACTGGGCGGCAAAACATGTTGGTTACAGCACGCATAAAAAACTTGTCACCGGTTATCCCGACAGCACTTTTAAGCCCAAGAAGGTGTTAACCCGCGCCGAAGGCGTTGCTATCTTTGCCCGCTATGCTGGGATTAGCGAAGAGGTTATTTTAATTTCTGCAGAAGCAATGCTGCCCTTCCCCGACCTTAAACCTAACTTTTGGGCTAATAAGTATATCGTTCCAGCTTATCATGCCGGATTATTGAAATACTTGGCTGGCAAAGAATTCAAACCATCAGCCCCATTCACCCGTGCAGAGGCCTGTGAAATCCTTTATCAAACGCCTAGCGTAAAGAAATTGGTGGATGAATGGTGGAATACCGGCATTGTTCCAACCCAAACCCTTCAACCTCTGCCGGCTACTTCTGAGTCAAGATAGTATAACTACTGCCGTCTGACTTAATGGTAATTGCCCCCTGCTTATCTGTTCGGTATACCGGAATACCTTTAATTGCCAATTTTTTTAATGTTGATGGATGCGGATGGCGGAATTTATTATGCAAACCACAGGATATTATCGCCGACCGGGGATTAACCACTGTTAAAAATTCAGCAGAAGTTGAAGTATAGCTGCCATGGTGGCCAACCTTTAGGATAGTGGCTGATAACAATGAGGGCGGTGACCTTTGCAGGATATATTCTTCATCATATTTCTCATTATCTCCGGTAAAAAGCATAGAAAATTTGCCGTAAACCAATTTAAAAGCAATTGAGCGGTTGTCAACATCTAAGCAGTCACGATTAAATATTTCTGACTTGCCTGTATATAAAATGCCGCACCTTGCTCCTCCACCCAAATCAATCCATTGCCCGTACTTTGGGACATGTCTTTTAATATGGTTCTGCTGAATTAATTCCATAAAACGTTGGTAGTAATATGGACTAGATTGATATGCCGCATCAATAACCGCTCCAACCTGGACTTTTTGCAATACTTCACAAATCCCTGCCAAATGGTCATCGTGCTGATGGGAAGGCGAAACTATGTCCAAGTAATTGATCCCCTTCTTATGCAAAAGCGGTATTATCACTTTTTCTCCCATGCCGGCTTTCCCGCCATCTACCAGCATTCTTTTGCCGGTTGGGCTTTCGATTAAAATTGAATCGCCTTGCCCAATATCAAGAACCGTTATGGTCAACCGTCCCGCTTGATCTGACAGTGCGCTATTCCACAGTACAAAAGCGGCGGTCAATAAAATTAGAATCAAAATCCTAAAGCGGTCCAATTTAGGCATTCGTCTCCGGCGTATGACCTCAATTGTTCCAATTAAACCTAGATAATAAGCCAATATTAATGGGAACTTGGGGGAAGGGAAAAAAGCTTGGGCAAAAGGAGCCCGCGCTAAAATATTCACTATCCCATCGGCAATCATTAGTAAAACTAGATTGGCATTATTCAATAACTGTGCCAGCGGAAAAAACAATATCCCAAGGACATAGTTAAGGAATCCCAACACGACTACACAATTTATCCAAGGCAAAAGCAGGATATTGGTCAACAACCCGATGAGAGAAAACTGGCCGAAATAATAAATCGTAATTGGAATCGTCGCTAAAATGGGTGAAACTGCTGCCGCAAGCAAAGCAGCAATGGTCTTTGGCATTAACGGAGCTAATCTTTCTTGTAAAACCGGCGAAATATAGATCAATGAAGCCGTTGCCGCATAAGAAAGCTGCAGACCAATATCAAACAGGGCTTTGGGGTCGAAAAGCAAAAGGATGAAAAGTGACAGGAAAAGTGAATTGTAAATTTCGCCTTCTTTCTCAAAAAGCAGGCCTATTAGCATGATCTCGGCCATCAAGGCCGCGCGCAAGATTGAAGCCCCTCCGCCAGTCATTAGCACAAACAACCAGTTGACAACCGATGCAATGGCAACGCTTATCCCGATAGATAGGCCAAAAATGCGGGTAAGGTAGAGGCAGACGCCGGCCAGGAGCGCTACTTGCATACCGGAAACCACTAAAAGATGCGCCACCCCTGCCTTTTTATAAACATCTTTCATATCTGGCGGGGCCTTAGCCGCGCCTGTCCCCAAAATAATGCTGTTTTGCAGGGTGGCATAATAAGCGGGTAATGTTTTTTGGGATATAACCATTAAACGTTTGGTAATACTTTGGCTAAAGGCGATTAACGGATTACCCTTATTTCGCTGTAAAATCAATGGCGGCGCAGATGCTTTCATCCGGCAATAAATACCATTATTTTGCAGATAATCGACGAAAGACAATAAACTAGGGTTGGATAAACCTTCTATCGGCTCAAGCCGGCCCTGGACTTTCACTATATCGCCGTATCTGACCGCTGCCGCAGGTGAAATAACCGATAAATGCCCGCTGGCCTTATAATTATCTGCGCTTTTTGCTGCAAGATTGAAAAATAGGTTGTTATTAATTTGGTTAGGGACGTTTTCAACTAACCCAATAACTGTAATCATCTTGTATTGAGGTATATTAGAGATATCATTTTGGGGTAGAGGAAGGGTTCTAACTTGATAGTTAAGGAAACCAATCAATATAAATAGGATTGGGAGCAATATTACAATATTATTTCTTATGAATAACAACCAGGTTATGACTATTAGCATTATTAGTAATAGAATAAATGAAAATACAATAGGCAAAAGCAAATACTTAGCGGCAATAATGCCTAGCATATAAAATATTGATAAAATGATTACTGGCTTATTCATTTCCGGATTCAACACCAAGACACTAAGACTCTAAGAAAAAGGATAACGCTTCATCTCCTACATCTAAAGCACTATCCTTCTTATGCCTTCTTTAATAATGGGAACGTTAAAATTGATTAGAAATCCTAACCGTTTATTACTTAATCGGAGATAACTTAATAATTGCGCGCCAAAAACCGGAAGAATAGTTTCGGTAGCCTTTAATTCACAAATAATAAGATCTTCAACTAAAACATCCAATCTCAGAGCAACATCAAAGACAATGCCGTCATAAATAATTGGAACGGGCTGCTGTTTTTTGATTGAAAGACCCGATTTAGTTAATTCGTGGCAGAAACACAGTTCATATACACTCTCAAGCAATCCAGGCCCAAGGTTCTTATGAATATTATATGCGGTATGCACCACTGCTTTCCCAATTCTTTCTTCTTCTTCAGATAAAATTTGATAATTTGCTCTATTTAACAATCTTCTTATCCCCCTTTGCGTCTTTGTGCCATGCCTGCCGGCAGGCAGGTCTTAGTGTTAAAATCCTCATTTTTTAGATCGATATCTTATCTTTCATTTTTTCATATTTCCCTTTCCCAATCCCCTTAACTTTCATCAAATCATCCAGTTTTGTAAAGGGACCATTGGTGGTCCGATAATCAATGATCTTTTTGGCCGTGGACGGCCCCACTCCCGGTATTTTTTGCAGCTCTTTTTCCGTGGCAGAATTAAGGTTAACTTTAGCATTTAACGATAATGTCCCTGATCCCCGGATTCCCTGATTCCCGGATACCCGATCGGCCATGATTTGCTTACCTGGCACAATAATCTTCTGCCCATCTTTCACTATTTCGGCTAGATTTAAACTAGACAAATCAGCTAAGGCCGTTATCCCCCCCGCCAGTTCAATTGCATCCATCACTCGATCACCAAACTCTAATCTATAAACTCCTTCCTTTTTAACTGCACCAGAAATATGGACAAGGATTTTGTCTTGCTTGACGACTTGTATATCGCTTTGAGAAAGCTCGTTTTGTGGAGCATCAATTAACACTTGGTCTTGGCCATTGGTCACAAAGTGGCGATAAACCATGACTCCTAAACCGGCGATGATGACAAAGATTAAGCCTACTAAGATTAGTTGTTGTTCCTTGGTTAAATTGGTTAATAAATTCATCTCTAATGCACGAATTGTGTTCTAATCACTAATATTCTTTCACTAATACCCTAATTGGGAACGAATAAAGCTGATCAATGGTCATACCCACGTAATATCCTTTTATAAATAAGCTCCTTTCTTGAGAAACCGGCTAATATCCCCAAATTTAATCCGGTTGTTTTCAAATAACGGATAACTTGTAAGACATCCCGTCTTGAAAATCTAGGAGTAGCTTTAATTTCTAAAACTATTTTCTCATCAATTACAAAATCAATAAAATAATCACCAATGTGAATGCCATTAACTGCCATTTTTACTTTTTCTTGCTCAATATTAAGCTTGACCCCATTGTCTAGACCACTTTTAAGCCAAAGTTAGATATGTTTTAC